>NZ_LFCS01000022.1:0-39505 GCF_001887375.1 Aeromonas sp. SCS5 | reverse complement strand
CGCTACGAGCTGACGCTGGTGCCAGAACAGCCTGGCTGGCCTGAGAAGCCGCAATGGCCCGCTGAACCTGAAAAAGTCATCTAGCAACATCCCCAACTACAACCCGCCTCGGCGGGTTTTTTATTGCCCATTTTCGGGAGTAACCCATGGAAAAAATCGAGTACCTGGTGCAGCTCGGGTTCGAGCATGCCAATACCGGCCACTGGCTGGAGGCAGGCACCACCGTCGAGATGACCGAGAGCGAGGCGACCCAGCTTCTCCTCAGCGGCTATCTCACCGTCAAACCGGCTGCCAAGTCCAGCAAGGGGAAATAAGCCATGCCTGTAATCGAACAGTTTGTCCATAACGGCGGAAGCATTGTGCGCGAGCCCGCCCCCACCCCGATGGGGCCGCTCGGTCGCGCCGTGTTCGGGTTGGTCGGCACCGCGCCGGATGCCCACCCGGATATCCCGCGCAGCAAAGCCTACTGGATCAATAACAAGGCTGCGCTTGCCAAGCTGGATATGGCTGGCAATGAGCGCGGCACCCTGTGGCGGGCATGCAAAGCGATGCTGGATGCGGCCCAGTGCTCCATCTACGTGATCATCGAAGATGAAGACAACAGCGTCGCCCCGGCCAATAAGGATTACGAAGGGGCGATCGTCACCGCCAAGGCCAATGACAACGGCTCGCTGGCTGTGACCATCACCGACCCGACCCTGCTGGAGGCGGTCGTTGGAGCCCAGGCTGCCAGCTGGACTGCCGAGATCGGCGGCAAGACCTCGGCGCTGGTGAGCTACATCCCCGGTGAAACCAACGTGCTGACCATCAGTGGTGCAGGCGCTATCAAGCTGGCAGACCTCACTGCCGGCCACAAGATTGTGATCCACGGTAAAGACCTGACGGCATCCGGCACCATCGCCAAGATCGTCGGCGGTATCGACCCGCTGACAGGCCGCCGTACCGGCATCGAGGCGCTGGCTGCCGACATCCCGGAGACCCTGACCGACATCGCCGCCCCCGGCTTTAACCATAAGGCGGTGCATGACGCCCTGGCCAAGATGGCCAAGCGGCTGTTTGCATCGCCGGCGCTGGAGGGGCCGAGCACCAACGACGAAGCCGTGATCGCCTTGTCGCAATCCCTCGGCGTAGTGGATACCGGCTATGCCGGTGCCGTGCTGGTTGACCCCTTCGTCAAGGTATGGTCGAACGCGGTGAAGGGCTATGTCTATATGTCCGGCGTGGCGCACTACCTCAGCTGCGTTGGCCGAGTCGATGTGCATGAGAACCCGAGCCAGGGCCGCATGAACGTCTATATCGACGGTACTCAGCGCACCATCGACTACAACCTGCTGGACAAAACCAGCGGCGGTGACCGTCTGAACAAGTACGGGATCTGCTATTTCGGCCGCACCAGCCTCGGCGGGTTCTCGCTGATTGGCAACCGGACACTCAGCGGCCGCTTTATCAACCTCGACCGCCTTGAGCTGGCGATTATCCGCAAGCTGATCGCCACCACTGAGCCTGGCATGGGCCGCCTGCTGTCGAAAGAGTTTATGCAGTCCAAGGTCGCCTCCCTGCAGAACTGGCTCGATGGTGAAGCGGCGGCCGGCAAGATGATCGGCGCCAAGGTTTACCTCCACCCCACTCTCAACAACGTTGAGAACTACCGCAACGGCGAGTGGCATATCGTGATCGGCTTTGCCGGTTACAGCCCGAACGAGCACATGGTTTACCACCTGCGCGAGGATGAGGGCATTGTCGAAAGCTTCCTGAACGAGGTGCTGTAATGGCTGGTCAAAATGTACGGATGGCGCAGCGGATTGTCATTGATGGCATTCCGATCCAGCGTGAAATTATCTCCTGGGAGTCCACGCCTCCGAAGGAAAAAACCGGTGATATCGGCGGCAGCTTTATCGCTGGTGATATGCGCACTGGCGTTGAAAAAATGGCGGCAAAGATCGTCGCCAAGGGCCTGACTTCATGGGTTCTGAAAATGACTGGCCGCAAGGCTGGCTCCCCCGTCACCGTGATCGTCAGCGAGTCATGGGAAGACGAGGATGGCGTAGTAACGGCCATTCAGGAGTTCTGGACTGGTCGTATCGCCACCCGCGAGCGCTCAGCTGGTGTTGTCAGCGAATTGCCGGAGGACACTCTGAACCTCAGCCTGGACGAGTCCCGCCGCGTTGTTAACGGCATTCAGGAGTGGCACGTCAGCCGCAAGGCATCCATCTGCGATCTCGGCGATGGTGACCTGCTGGCAACTCATCGAGCCAACATCGGCATGTTCTAACCCCTGCTGCCGGGTGGGGCCACTGGCCCCACTCACTCCCCATATTTCCCAAGCCTCGCCAAGCGGGGCTTTTTTATTACGAGAACCATGATGACCAAGCCCTATACCAAGACCCACCCGCTGCGCTGGCCGCTGGACGGGATTACTGCCGTTACTGTGTCCACCGTACCCATCGGCGAAATGCGCGACCTGCGCGCCAAGTTCAACATGGATAACCCGGATGAAGCCAAGCGGGATAAACATGGATTTAACGTTGCCGTTTTTACTGCGCATACCGGCCTGACTGACGAACAGCGCGGTGACCTGACCAATCCAGACCTCAACTCTATCGACAAGATTATCCGTGAGCTGGTGATGACCCCGAGTTACAAACTGCTGCCAGATGTTCCTGGTGTCGTGCGTAACCCTGACGAGTTCCCCCTGCTGGTGCCGATCGTTGACCACATGCGTGGTAAAGATCCGGTCACCGTGGTGACCATGAACCCGCCCACTGTGCGCCTGACTGATTCAGTGCGCGATCTGGGTGTTTTTGACCAGGAGCGGGAACTGATTGCCGTCTGTACCAACCTGATGCCGGATGCCGTGATGAAGCTGCATATGCCGGACTGGCTCGCCATGCAAACGAGACTCACCGATTTTTTGGCCGAAACGGCGGACTACTTTCCCCTGCAGACGTCGAACGCCTGATAGACGTAGTGCCGCTGGTCTACTCGGCCTCGGAAGAAGAGATCAAGGGGTGGCGGGTACCTGCTGCCCTGCGCCGCTATGAGTTGGCGCTGGCCAGGCTGGGAGTGAAGAAGCATGACTGACAAAAAGTATTCGGTGACGCTCTCGGCCAAGGAGAACCTGAGCGCCGCTTTTGAATCTGCTGGCTCTGCCTCGGCCCGCTTTCGTCAAGAAATTGACGAGACCAACAAGCAGATCAAGCAGCTTGGCGATACCAGCAAGCGGTCGGCGGATCTCGGATCTCTGCGCAAGGAGATGGATGGCACCCGTGGCGCCCTTGCCGGCGCCAAGGAGGAAGCTGGCAAGGCGGCCACCGCCATCAAGAGCCTGACAGAGCAGCAGAAGGGGTACAAGAAAGAGCTGCAGGCTGCTGAGCGCCAGCTGGAGAAGATGAAGGGCTTTGTCGGCCCGACGACGCCAGCCCAGCAGGAGGCCATTGCCGCCACCACTCGCAAGATAGCCGAGTTGAAAGCGGCTTATTCCGCTGCAGGCAAGGAGATCAAGGAGGCTGAAAAGGCGCAAAAGAGCGCCACCGGCGAAGCCAAGCGGCTGACCGATACGCTGGGCAGCCAGGGCCGCCGTCTCGGCTCCTTGACCAACGACCTTAGCAAGGCGGGGATCAACACCAAGGCGCTCGGCGCCGAGCAGCTGCGGCTCAAGCGCGATACGGATCTCGCTACCGCCGCGATGGAGCGCCAGCAGAAGCGGCTGGCCACTATCTCGGATGCCCAGGCCAAGATGGCCGCCAACAAGAAAACCCGTGACGACATCCCGGGAGAGCTGTTCGGCTTGGCGGCGGCGTCTGCCCCCGCTATCTATGCGGCCAAGAAGGCGGTGGACTATGAGAGCGCCTTTGCTGGTGTGACCAAGGTAGTCAACTTCAAGGATGCAGGTGAAGAAGGTCAAACCCGCCGAGCCATGATGAAACTGGCGGCTGATCTTGGTGTTGACCAGGTCGGCATGACCAACATCGTGGCGGCGGCCGGTGAGGCCGGGATCGGCAAGCGGGCAGACGGCACCACGGATGCCAAAGAGCTGCTGCGCTTTGCCGGTGATGCGTCGAAGATGTCGGTAGCCATGGAGATGACCGCCGAGGAGGCGGGCAGCACCCTGGCCAAGTGGCGTTCGGCAATGGGGATGGATCAGGATCAGGCGATGCGCCTGGCTGACTACTCCAACGCGATCTCCAACGAGATGGCGGCCAAGCCGGCAGAAGTCGCCCGCGTCATGCTGCGGCAGGGTGCCACCACCATGAAGGCCGGTTTTACCGACCGGCAAGCGGCGGCACTGGCTGCCTCACTCATTGCCGGTGGTGAGGGTGAGGAAACCACCGCCACCGCCATGAAGAACATCACAGGGCGGCTCAACAAGTCATTCGCGGCGACCAAGGCCCAGAAAGACACCCTGGCGATGCTCGGCTTTGATCCCATGGCGCTGGCCAAGGATATGCAGCGCGACGCTGGCGGAACCCTGTTCAAGGTGCTTGGCAAGATCGGCACTCAGGACAAGGACAAGCAAGCCGCCTTTATCAGCCAGCTGTTTGGTGAGGAGGTGGTGGGGGCAGTCAGCAAGCTGACGGCCAACACCGACCTCCTGCGCAAGGCGATGAAGCTGGCCGGTGATGAGGCTGCCTATGCCGGGTCGATGGAGGCCGAGTACCAGAACAAGGCCAAGACCAGGCAGGCGGCGCTGGATCGTGCCGGGTCTAACATTGAGCGTCTCACAATCATTATCGGCGATAGCTTTTTGCCGATTCTCGATGAGGTAGTCGCTCCTATTGCTGATTTGGCCAGCTCGGCAGCCGATCTGCTAGATACCTCTTCTGCAGCCAAGGAAACGGTTGGTTGGCTGGCCAAGGCCGGTGCTGCGCTGATTGGCTTGAAGGCTGGGATCATCGTCTTCAAAGGCGTGAAATCCATCTTTAGCGACATGTTCCAGGCTGGCCGGATCATGAAGGCCAAGCTGGGCGGCGCGAACGACAAGACCGCTGCCTCGGCCAATCGGGCTGCGGCAGGGCTGGCTCGTGTAAACCGCCAGCTGGATATGATGGGTGGGGCCGGTGGCCCCGGTGGCCGTGGCGGCCGTACAGGTAGAAATGGCAAGGCCAGATCTCGCCTTGGCCGTCTGCGAGAGGCCGAGGATCGGATAGCCGGCGCCGGTGCCTCTCGCGCCCGCTCTGGCCGCTTTGGGCGCTTTGGTAAGGGGGCTGGCCTGCTCGGCCTTGGTGCCGGTCTGATGATGATGCCAAAAGGAGCAGAGGCATCAGAGATGGTCAAGGAGGTGGCCGATGTCGGCGGCGGCGCTGCCGAGGTACTGGCGGGTGCTGGCAAGACGGTTGGCCATGTCGCCGGCAAGGTGATCCGCCCCCTCGGCATGATCTCTGCCGGCAGTGAGCTGTATGGTGCTGCCATGACTGGCAACACTGCGGTCATCGGTGGCGCAACCGGCGATCTGGTCGGTGGTGCTGCAGGTGGTTGGGCTGGCGCTGCTGCAGGTGCGGCTATCGGGTCTGTGGTGCCGGTTATCGGCACTGCAGTCGGTGCTGCTGTTGGCGGGGCGCTTGGCGCATGGGGTGGCGGTGAGCTTGGCAATGTCATCGGCGAGCAGATCGGCAAGTGGTTTGCCACCGACAAGACCGCGCTGGCCAATGGGGCCGATCCGGTCAAAGAGGTGATCAAGCAGGAGACCAGAAAGACCGAGGTCTCCAACAAGTTCGACCTGCGTTTTGATGTCCGTGCCAGCGGCGACCCTGAACAGGACAACGCCCTGGTGGAGAAGATCAAGGCGCAGCTGTCGAGCTTCCTGCCGTCATTGCTGACCAGCAGCCTGTCGCTGGATACTCGCATCGATGCCAGCCTGGCTGGATTAGGAAGAGACTGATGAGGTTCCCTACGCAACTATTGGCCAGCCTCGGTGCTGGCCTTCTTTTGAATCAGGCCCAGGCTAAGCCTGACAAGCAGTTCAGCTGGGGCTCGTATAACTTCTCGATGTCCGGTGGCAACCCGTTGCTAGGCCTGACCCGCAGTTTTGACGGTGGCTGGGTCGAGATAGAGCTGCTTAACGAACTGCCATTGCTCCAGCAGACCGGCCGCAAGCTGGACACCATCACCTTTACCGGACGCTGGTATTCCAGCGACGGGGAGGAGCAGATCGAGAAGTTGAAGCAGGCCCGTGACGAGTTCAAGCCTCGTACCCTGGTACGCGGTGATGGCACTGCTTATGGGCAGTATGTGCTCAAGTCGTTCGAAGTGAAGGGGGAGCAGATTATCCACAATGGCACCTGCATGGTGCAGGACATTACGATCAATCTGGTCGAGTTCGCCAACCCGTCATTGGGGAGTGATCGCCGATGAGAGTGAGAACAACCGATGGCGATACCCTTGGCCTGCTGACGTGGCGCCTGCTGGGTCGTGATGATGATGCCATTGAGGAGGAGGTGTACCGGCTTAACCCTCACCTCCACAACTATGGCCTGGTGCTGCCGGCCGGTGTGCTGATCACCCTGCCAGAGCAGCCGCCCAGCGTACCGAAAGAGCGGGAGGGGGTATGGAGCTGAGACTGGGGACGACCCCTGTTTATTACTGCGAGGGAGCAGGGTCCCAGATCATTAACGCACGAATGGAGTCATTCGACCGGGTTGACGCCGCCGGCGAACAGAGCGACCAGTTGACCCTGGTTGTCAACGTCGAAGGGATTGGCGGCATTCCCGAAGAGGGTGCGGTGCTGACGTGGTATGAAGGCTACAAGGAGATTGGGCCGCTGCGAATTGGAGATTTCAAGATCACCCGCATCACCCCGCGCCTGTTCCCTCGCCGGGTCACCATCGTGGCCACGTCAGCCCCCTTCACCGGCAAGGATGAAACGGGGTTCAAGGAGCGCCGCACCCGCAGCTGGGATGCGCCCACCCTCGGCGATCTGTTTCGGGAGGTGGTGCAGGCTCACGACATGACCCCCCGCGTGGATCCAGAGCTGGACAAGATCCCCCTCGGTCATATCGACCAGACCGATGAGACGGACGCGGCCTTTCTGACCCGTATCGCCAAGGAGCATGACGCGGTGGCCAAGCCGATGGATGGTATGTATGTGCTGGCCCTGCGCGGCAGAACGACAACCATCAGCGGCAAGGTGATGGAGCCTATCGTCCTGCGGGTGCCGCCAGACAACCGGCCAAACAACCAGCACTTCGTCAACTGTGAGCTCGATGAGGGCCAGCGTAAGGTGGTCAGCGGTGTCATTGCCCAGTGGCAAGACGACAAGACCGGCGCCGTGCATGAGGTTAAATCCGGGGAGGCCCCATACCGCAAGCTGCCCCACATGTACGTCAACGCAGAGCATGCGTCTCAGGCGCTCAAGGGGCAGAGCAGGAAGGCCAAGCGGGAGAAGCGCCGGATAACCTTGGACGTGCCAGGTGACCCCTATCTGGCCGCAGAAACGCCCATCACGCTCGATGAGTCGTTCCCCAACAACATGGCCGGCGCAATGTCTATCGATCGCGTGGTGGCGCGTGGCAGCCGCTCTGGCGGCTATCGCATGACCATCGAGGCAACGACCCCGATCACGGATGAAAAGAAGCCGGTTTGACTCCATCGCGCCGTTATTGATAGCCTTCCCAAAACTATAACTGCGGGGTTTTTATGAAAAAAATTGCTACTGCAATCGTGCTGATTAGCTCGGCGTTGTCGTGCCAGGCGCTGGCGGTCGATGGCTACAAGAGTGTGAAATTCGGGGCATCCACCAAAGAGGTCATGAGCAGCGGCATTTGCTCATTTTCTCCGGCGGATTATGGCATCAAGGGGGTAACGGCCCTGGCCTGTGAAGATCTGCCGTTCGGTGGCGACAAGGTGGCTGCATCGGCGTTCTTCATTGGCGACAAGTTTTTGCGCTTGGGCATCGAGACCGATGTCGATAAGGCTATCGGGTTGCGTGACAGCCTGATCAAGAAGTATGGCCAGCCATCCTCAATGTCGCCGGCCCAGTATTTCAGCGCCCTCGACACCACGCCAAACACTCAGGCATTCATCGCCTTTGATAGTGACACCGTGTTTATCCGGCTGGATACCGATCAGCAGATGAACCAGTCAGCGACGCTGATCTATACCGACCCGCGCTATGAGAAGCAGCTTAATGCGCATCAAGCCAATGCGCTGTCAGATGATCTGTAGCGCCAGATTCGAATCCAAAGCCCCGGCCATGTGCCGGGGCTTTTCTTTTTTCGGCTTGCCCCTTTGGGTCGCAAGGTGTCAAAATTAACCTGTACGTTTATACAGGTACAGCCGGGAGGGTTGTCGGTGGGTAATGTGACAAGTGATCAAGATGATCAGGTGATCGATCAGCGCGGATCAAGTAGGATGGGTGACCTGCAGAAGGTGTTGGCAGAGCTGCTCGAGTATGTCGGGCCTGATGTATGTGATTCGTTCGTGACTGAGCGGGTCAAGCGGGCAGCGCATATCGCGGCAGCGATGATCAATAATCCGGCTAGATGAGACAGAATCGGTGCCAAGATTGCGCCTGATGCACTAGCTGTGCTACATTCTGTGACATGGATTGGGGCGGGATGTTCCGACCCGAATAGAATCAAAACTTGGCGAGTTCCCAAAATGACGAAACCCAGCCTTGCCGGGCTGGGTTTCTGATTCGGTTGTACCAGTAAACAAAAGATACAAACGACTAATCGCAAAGTCAGTTTACTGGTGTTATGCCGACTTGGCAACCTTGCCGCCACTTTTTTAGGCGGACAACATGGCTTTCTCACCGGCCCAAGATGGGCTGAACGTGGGTTCTGGCAACCGATGTGGCCACAATCCAAACCAACCGAAATTCCTTGTGCAGCCTCATGCGCAGAAAGTACCAAAGTTCATTGTTCGTGCCAGAGAGCTGGTCGAGCTTTACTATTCCCGCCTGAAAGAGCTGACGGCGCTGGATACACTCAACCCGCACCGCAAGAAGCGCTCGGAGCGCAGAGAGGCCACCATCCAGGTGCTCAAGGCGCTGATAAAGTACCTTGACCTGGTGACCCTTACCGTTGGGATCCCTACCAAAGATGGGCAGGTTGGCCTGACGTTGCTCCGGTTACACAAGGAGACATCGATCAGTTGGTCTCGATTCAAGCGGGCTATCGCCGATCTTCGTGAGGCGGGCTTCCTGACTATCAGTCAGCCAAGGATGACGAACTCAGCCGGCCAGGTGCGCGGCCTGGTGGGCATCAAGGCGATCTCCCCCCGCCTGTTCGAGGCGCTTGGGATCGATTTCTGGTTGCGCCGAGAACGTGACAGGGCATCGAAACGCCAGCGAACCAAAGCCAACCAGGCTGGTGTGACTCAGCGCAGCTTCTACCAGCGCTCGAAACCGCCGCGCCCCGCAATGGGCACAGGCCGCGATCTGCCGGCAACGCAAGGCGCTGGCAAGCCTCCTAGCTGGGCACAGTTCAAGGCTACCGCAGCGGCCCGCCAGCCGCTCTCCTAGCCACCACGGTAACCACTCACCCCACAACCCAGCCAAGTCGCTGGGCGCTTCTGCTTGTCATCACGCAGCCACCACCACTCTACTCCTCTGCGCACAATCCATCCCGCTACACACAAAGCCTCGAATGATGCCTATTGTTGGAAGTTATCCACAGATACTGGCCGCCAGGCACCCTTGATCCTCTTATAGATAAACCGTATGTGTACCCAATCCCTGTGGGTATCCAAAATTAAGTGTTCCTCATTATTTCAGGGGTATAAATACATATATTCAGATCATCCTGGCTCGCAAGCTCCCCAGGGAGAATGCCTGGCTGTGCAGGCCAGCAAGCTGGCCGCCGCCAGAACAAAGCAAGGGCGAGAATGCCTGACCTTGCAGGGCGGCAAGCCGCCCGCCGGTCAGCAGATAACCCCCTTCGTGGGGGCAAGCCCCCACACCCCATCCCAAAAACACAAGCTCGAACCTGTCATGCCCCACAAGGGGGCCGATCACCTTCATGGGGGCGTCAAGCGACAGTGGCCTTAAAGACGGCTCAGCAGGGAGAGGGTAGGTTGTCGCTGTGATACCGCAGCCATTCATTCACCACCGCGCTGCTATGGCCATCAAAAATAAAAACAATGGCAAGGCATGGCCTATGGTCGAGATTGCGTAAAACGAGGCTCAGGAACGATAGAGAGGGACAAAGTCAAATAATGAAACCGGCCATCGAAAAGCAACAAGGCAGCAACATATTTTGGAGAGGTGAACCAGGTAGTAATGCGCCGGGTTGATTGTCGGTTATGGCCAGTTCGAGCTGTTCGGCTGGCCAACTACTTCCGGCGGGGCCTATTTAACATATAACTGATTAGACGCAGTGGTTTCCTCACAATTCCGGTTGGGCTCTGACGGGTGTGCCGCATGCCTCTGCCGCGTCGTAGGCATAGCGGACGGCCAGCTGTGCCAGCGCCGGCGGAAGGGCAAGAAATGCCTGCAGGATTGGATCATCGCCGCGCTGGCCAACAGGCATCAGCATGTCTGCAATCTCTATATTGATCGCCTGGCAGATCCGCCTGGCAGCATGCAGGGGCATGAACGTGTGTGTGCGTGGCGAGAGCCACCGTCTAAGGGATGGTTCCGGTATGCCTGTTGCGTCGGATACATCGTCAAGGGATAAGCCACGGCGAGCGAAGATACCGGTCAGGTTCTTCTTTACTGCCAACACATATGCCCGATCATCATCATCAATATAAGCGCGGCTCATCAAATAGGTTCCTTTTGAGCATTCCCGCGCTCTTTTCTGTCTTTTTCTGTCACGTTAGCCGCACGTTCGCGACTACTGTCAAAAATGACAGTCATTTTTGATCAGAAGATAGACCATATCGATCACTTCTGGCGGGTGTCGTGCAACTGGTCGGAGTAGGATCTACCTCGGTTGTGGTAAACCTTACGGGATAATCAAAAATGACAATGTGTAATGACGGGATTTCGGCTGGCCAACTATGGGAGTTGATCGACGAACTTGCGGGGTATGTTGGGCCTGATGTGGCTGATGAAGCGGTGCTGGCTATGGTGTTGCGGCTCAAGGCCATCTCAGATAAACAAAAGGGCCACCTTGTAGTGACCCTTCACGCCGTCAGTGCGTAGCTTTGAACTGATTTAGTCGAGCAAAGAACGACTCTCGTTCTTTCAGGCTCATGGCAATCAAATCGGCTACACTCGTGCCCTTTTCTTCGGTATGATCTGTCTGTTGCATGTCTACCTCCAATAGATTTGCAACTGCGCGGGCTGGGGCCTCTTACACCCTGGCCCGTGCTGTTTCTGGTTAGCGGGTTTCGTCTCGTTCCAACTTCTCGCGCACAGCCTCGATGATGTACGCAGTGAACAGCAAGGTGGTCTTTCCCTCGCTCTTCAACGCCGCATGACGGCTGAAGAAATCAACCGGCATGTTGCGGATCTCCTTGGCCTTGGTCTTTGGCTTGTCGATGGCAGCCTCTTTGGCCACCTCCTGCATTGTGGCCCCTCCTGTCAGCTTGCCCCAGTCTACGCTCTTGCCTTTACCAGCCATCTAAAACACCCCTTTAAATATGAATATGGTATTAAAGTAATACCAAAATAATATTAATTCAATAGCTCGGCGATTTCAGCAATCAATTCTGCGACCTCTTTCCCGGCTTCTCCGTGGCGAGTGCTGGCTCGTTCTGTGACCCCTCGACCTTCCATCATTGCGGCTGGATAGTCAGCCCTTCGAGACAAGCGGCTGCGCATCAGGGTCATGTGGGGTTGCTGGGCCAGCTGGTCAGCGATGGCCTGATAGTTGCGCCGCGCCGGGTTTGTCCTGGTCATCAGCACCTGGGCGGTGATATGGCGGCCAACAACCTGGCTGATCTCCTTTACGACATCGTGCATCTTTACCAGTCCAATCTGCTCTGACAGGTCATCATTGCTCGGGCAGATCAGCAGGTCAGCCATGGCAATGGCCGCCCTGGTTCTGGTCGAGTCAAAGCCGCCGCAGTCGATCAGTACCAGCCCCTTATGGTCAGCCTCGAGAAGCTGGTGAAGGTGGGCCTCATCACGGGGAACCACTACGTTCCATTGCTGCTCAGGTTCGCGCTGTCTATTGATGATGCTGATGCCCTGGTGGGCATCAAGATCGATGATGAGAGAGGGTGACATGGCGCCGGCCAGCTGGGTGATCGTGGTGGTTTTTCCAACGCCGCCTTTGTTGTGTGCGACTGCAATCATTGGGGTGTTCGTCATGGTCTTATCTCCGGTTTAATATCCTAATGGGATTAAAATAATATTAATTTGGTATTAAAGCAAACAAAAAGGCCGGTCATGTTGTGACCGGCCTCACGCATTACAATGTGATTTTTTTAGCATTACACCCAGATGTTTCTCCCGCCTGTCTTGATGCGAACGACTACCTCACCCTGGCGGCCTCCCCTGATTGGGGTGCGCTGCTTCATGCTGTCCTGGTAGTCTGCACAAACCATGGCAAGTAGCAGGCAAAGGGTTCTGCTGGCTATCACACCAAGGGTGAATGCTCTGGCGATCATGTTCGCCTGAGTTCTTGCTTCCAGCTTTTGCCTGATGGATTGTTCAGTGGCTGCCCGGTCGATGCCTTTCATGCCGGTTACCTGCTCAATCTCGTTGTTGGTTGCACCTTCTGCCAGCAGCAACACAACGCCAAGTTCGCGGGCCGTCAGGCCGTGCCCTGGTATTGCTTTGAAGTTATGCCCGCACAAGTCCATGGTCGGCTCCTTTTTTCAATTGCAGTTGCTCCAGCAGCTCGCCATTCAGGTGCTTTGGCTTGCCAAGTCTCTCTGCTGATTCGATAACCTCCCGCTCATGGGCGATCTCTGCAGCCTGCTCCAGGTCTTTCCGCAATCTGCTTACCTGGTGAAGCACCAGGATCGCCAGGTCACCTCCCTCACCGTCATTGAGCATCCGCTCCAGCAGGGCTTCGGAGATGGCCGCATCTCGCGCCGCCGCTGTCAGTAGGTCGTTCGTATCCATTGTGTTACTCATGGTGGCAGAATCCTGAATAAATGTTACTAACTGTAGTTCTTTTTGATGCGAAAAAACCGGGCGCCGCCCAGCTCTACTTTTTGATATTAAAGGTCAGTTATTTTGCAGCGGTATTTGCCACTGATATTCAGGGCGCTGACTTGCTCATCGGTGAGCTCTTCGTTCTGATGGCCATCGGTTATCTTCCACTTTCCGCTAGTGAGTGGAGTGATCCAGCGGATCAGGGTTTTGCCATCTGCATCAATGGCAAACAGGCCACCATCTTTCGGGATCCCTTCGCTCTTTTCAAAGAAGAGGATATCGCCTTTCTTATGCGGCCCCATATCAGCACTGAGTGAGTGCGAGAACGCCCCGACCAGCATCGCCTGCCTGGCACCGCCGCTGGCTTTGCCAAGGATTTGTTTGCCTATGTGCTGGCGGATCTCGAACTCGTTTTTGCTGATCGGGTCATCTATAAGGCCCATCAGATATGCAGCGCAGACATTGAACTCAGGCGATAACACCCTGTCCATCAGGTTGATCCAGCGCGCAACGACATCGAGGCGCTGCCCCCGTTCATAACAGGTGTATATGGCTCTGGTCAGGCCCAACGCCTCCGCCGCTTTATTGGAGTATTGATAGCCGGCGTCCATTCTCGATTTTGCTATGCGCTGACCGATCAGCTGAGCGAGCAGCTTGTCGTCATCGGCGGTCGGTTGGATGTGCGTCATGTTCGTCTCAATTGGGGACTGTGTTCTACATAGTGTAGCACTCACAGTGCCATAGTACATAGATTGCAGCACAGCTAGTGCCATTCCGTTTCCCCGTGCTATTATCTGCTACAGTTAGTAGCGGAAATGGGGTTATTGATGACATTTAGTGACGCGATTCGGGGGCAGTGGCCAGCCGCCTCGATGGCAGAGACACAGAGACAGGCCGCCGCTGCGATGGGGTTGTCATTCTCGCAGGTTCAAAAGCTGTGCCGTGGCGCTCGTATCCCCGGCACAAAGTCACTGGTCGCCATCAAGAAGCATCTCCCCGACTTCAATATGAGCAGCCTGATCCCCGGTGAGGAGATCAGCCAATGATCATCGCTATCGTTTCCCCATCTGCTGACGTGCAAGAGGCTTATATCCACAAAGTGATGGCGGCCAGTTCTCGCTGCTATCGCTTCTCTGTTCAGGGTCGCAAAGCCAGTGACCGTGAGGGGGTATTGCTCGAGGCGCTGCGCCGCGATGCGAGCAATGCCTCTCTGACAACAATGGTGCCGGTGACGTCTCAAGAGGAGGTTTCCGCAATCCGGTTGATGGGGGGCTTTGTTGGTCACGTCTACGGCTTGGCCCATGACCATATAAAGATAGAAAAAGCTGACCTGATCCTGGCCAACCCCTCTTCCATCAAGCAGAAGGCTGGACATATACCCCCTCATGAGCTGTGCAGTGAGCTGAGAACCAGTCTGCTGGCCCAGCGAGATCGCATCGGGAGGTCGTGATGTTTATCGACTACTACCGCGCAGACCCTGCTGATATCGCCATGAATATGACCTGCCAGTTAAAGGCCGGCCAACTCATCTCAAATGTGAAGAGGGGAAAGATAACCAGGGAGAAGGTTCAGCTTGAGATAGAAAACCATCCAGAAGCTGAGCGGGAGTGCCTACGTGCCTGGTGCAACCACTATCGCAGAGTGGCGGTTATGTATGGGGAGATGGCAGATAAATGACTCTCTCAGACGCTCTCGATTCATGGGCCATGTGGGCCTATAGCGGCCAATTAATGCCGCTGCAGTCAGTTGGCCAGACCGGCAAGGTTATGGAGATGCTGGCGCTAGGGGTGACTGGCCCTGGCCACAATGGCGCATCAAAAACCACCACATCATCAGACCTCATCGAGGCAACCATCGAGGCAGCCGTGATGCGCCTTGCTGCGTCTGGCCCTATCGGTGAGAAGCGGGCCGCTGTATTGCGGGCCGAGTACCTGCTCCCCGTTCGTGATGCTAACCGCGCCCAGGAGGTGCGGGCCATCACGCTCAAGATCCCGCTGCGGACATACAAGCGCAACCTTGCTGCGGCTAGGGATTACGTCATGGCTGCGTTGGAGGCGCAGTCATCCATTCCACGCATTGTAAGAGGATGACGTGATGAACAGCAAAAAAGTGAAGAGTTACGAGAGTGACACCAAGGCAATGCCTGCCCTCAAGCGTCGGCAGGCATTGCGTTCTCGACTTGACGATATCGAGTACCTCAAGGCCAGAAATCTGACCGATGGCGATATCAAATGAGCAGCCTTGAGGATATTGCCAACGGCCGCAAGCGCCAGAAGAAAGAAAAAACGAAGGAACAGCGTGAGCTAGAGAAGCAGCAAAACCGAGCACGGGTAGCAAAGAGCAGAGCGAAAGCAGCTGCGCAGGCGGCCCAGTTCGTACCAGGTGAGGCATGCAGTGTGCTGATCAAGCTCGATGCGTCTGACTCAAAGGCGCTGGGTGAAGGGATGCGCTGGCGGGCGCTCTGGTCTGCCAAGGCATATGACCTGAGCGAGTACGTCCAGATGCTGATCATTCGTGACAAGCAGGCGCTGGCTGAGCAGCTGGAGCGGATCCCGCCGTGCCGAAAATGCGGCGCTCGGCTGCCGGATAGCTGCAACCGCCTCCACTACGGTGAGGAGGCTTGCGTTTTGACATACTTTGGAAAGGGGCTGGCACTATGAGATTGAGTCATAAAAGGAAGGTTGCCAACAAGCGTTCTGTGGCTGCCAAGGGGTGGGCTAAGGTGGTGCGAGCCCGCCATATATTCCGTGAGGTTTTCAGAGCTGCAGCGCTCGCTGTCGCGGCTGATTGGTCTCGCGCTTTGGAGAGTGAGACACCTGTCTTGCCGGTCTATGCCGATAAGCCAAAGCCATCTCTTATCGCTCGAGGCATCTCCCTGGTGAAATGGGCGTTTAGCCGCCTCAAGGCTGCCGGTGAGGCTCAACGTAATCTGCTGCAGGGTCGGCAATGACCTGCAGCCCCAAGTGCATTACCGCCAAGCTGACTGACGCCGAGATCCGGCGTCAGTCAGAGAACCCCCTCTGCCGCGAGTTGAAAGACCCGCGCTATCCGGTGTTGCTGCGCTATCACAAGGCCCGTGACCGGGCCTCTTATATCTATGTCGGTCATCACAATGGCCAGCCTAGATGGCGTAAGCTGGCCACCTGGCCGGTTACCCCGGCCGATGCCTTTTTCAAAGAGATGCCCCGCCTTATCGCCTCGGTCGTGGCTACCCCTGACGCTCACGAGAAGATCGGGGAGTGGGCCACGTTCGGCCAGATGCTGCGCTGGTATCTGGAGCGGGTGAAGGGGGATCGCCGCCTCTCCCGTAGCCGGCGGGATGGCATCACCAGCCAGATCCGCCGGCAGTTGCTCCCCATCTGGGGAGAGAAGCCGCTGGCGCTGAGCCGCTGCGCCATTGATGAGACCGTGATGAGTTGGCAAGCGAGCTACCAGCTCGAGACGGTGCGCGGGGGATACAGCCTGCTGCGCTCGATCATCAAACTGGCCTTGACCCTGACCCTGCTCGATGCCGACCCCCTTCTCGGGCTGCGCTTTTGCGAGATCGTGCCGACCCGTTCCCGCATCACTGCTGGCCGCCTGCGCCCCAGTCATGCCCCTGCCGTGCTGGCCTCTCTGCCAGCCGCAAACGTACCGGCCAGGGCGCTCTGCCTGCTGATGTTGCTGCATGGCACCCGTATCGGCGAGACCCGACGCGCCGCCTGGCGTGACTTCGATCTGGTTGGTGATGGGGCGATGTGGCACATCCCGGGTAGTACCACCAAAAACGGCTGTGATCACACCCTGCCGCTTACCCCCGTTGCTGTGGAGCTGCTGACATCCTATCGCCGCTGGCAGCAGGCCAACGGCTACCAGGGTGTTTACCTGTTCCCTCATCGCATCGGACAACTGTCAGCCAGGGAGGCTACGCGCTGGGTAGCTGCCGTCTCTGACCGTCAGTGGCGAGCCCACGACCTGCGCAAGCTGGCCCGCACTCGCTGGACGGAGCAGCGCACCGACTATCACATCGGTGAGGCCCTGCTCAATCACAGCCCTGGCAAGCTGGCCAAGACCTATGTGCAGAGCGACCTACTCGACCTGATGCGGGCGGCCCTTGTCACCTATCACGCCTGGCTTGCAACCCATGCAAACGGCATTAATGGTATTAATGTAATATGATTTAAATATAAAAATAATATTAAAATGATTGACGGTTAGGCGGAATCCGCCTAATATTGCTCTCAACGGTGGCACACAGAAAGCCACTCGAATTCAGAGGCGGCTAGTTGATGCCACCGATGGAAACGAGATGAGACTGAGTGATGTAGCGACCATCAAGACCCACTATCCCGAGGCTGATTTCTGGCTAGTGCGTCGAGGCTCTTTAAAAACCTGCGGCCAGCCAACTCGGGAATACAACCCGGAACACATCGGCGTAAAGGTCACCCGAACGGACATCCTCCTGCCGGATTACCTCTACTACTGCATGATGTGGCTTCACCAGTCGAAACGCTGGGAGGCGCTGGCCACGGGCACATTGAGCCTGGTCAATATCAAGGTCTCTGACGTTCGAACCATCGAGCTGTCACCGAGATAATCCCGGGGGCGAAAGCCCCCGGCATATCGGCCAGCAAAGGAGAGAGTATGAAAATCGAGTTACCCGGACTTGCTGAACAGCAATTGATGGTTTTCCTGGCATCTCAGAAAGAGGCCATGGCGACCATGAACAAAAACCTGGATGCCAAGGTGATGAGAGCGCCGTTGGCGGTAGATGAGAACGCTTACCCACGTACTCACCTGCTGCGTGAGCGGGAGGGGTGGGAGCCGCCACACAAGGATCTGGTGGCTGCCTACTTCCAGCAATTTAAGGAGCTGTTCGGTTATGGCTCTGACAAGGAAATGGCCGAGTTGCTCGGCTTGTCGAGTGATAGGAGGGTACGGGAGTTCAAGCAAGGCAAAAGTACCGTCCCCTATGGTGTGTGGCGCCGCTTCCTGGTGATGACCGGGAGGGCCCCGCAAGATGTGATCCCCGTTCTCGGGGTGGTTGTAAACAAGTAATCAGAGAGTAATCAAATGAGCACGACTAATCGCACCGTCGAAGCCCTTGAAAACGCCCAGCCGCATGAGCTGCTGAGTGCCTTTGTTGTTCGATTCAATGACCTGACCGGCCAACTGGATGACGTGTCACAGGAGCGGGATGAGCTGTCTATTCAGACCTCCGCCCAGCATACCAAGATCCTCGACCTGCAGGCCCGCATTGCTGACCTTGAGAAGGAGAATGATCTCTGCCGCTCTGCCGCGCTTGAGGCCGAACGCATTGCCCATAACATCATTGCCCTCAAGGGGGAGAAAACCCGCCTGCAGGAGCAGCTGGCTCAACTGCAGCAGGTGCTCGCCTCATATGGTGGCGTGGCTGGTCTCAAGAAGCTAAAGGAGCAGGTTAAACGCCTGCAGGATGGCAACGCAGATAAAGAGGCCCGCTTGCGCCAGCTGCAGCAGGATAACAGCAAGTACCGCCACGACCTCACGGCCACTCAGCGCCAGACGATCGAGGCTCACTCCAAGATAGACGAGCTGCAGCGTCAGCTTGCCCACGACACCGGCAGCGGCCTTTATCACAACGGTGAGCATCACCTGATCATCTGGCCGCAAAAAACCAAGCTGCAGCGCGAGGATGGCAGCACCTTCGAGGGTCGCTCGCTGCTCTATATGCACCAGTCCGGCCGTGCCGCGCTGTTCTACTACAACGAGCAGGATGGCACCGTGCTGGCCCAGTCACCAAAAGGCGGACTGAAACCGAGTGCGGCCACCCAGGAGTTCGCCCATAACTGGCTGTTCAAGGTCAACAGCCTGCAGGGTGGGGTGGTGCATCCTGCGGATATGGAACCGGTCGATTACAACGGCTACTCAAGCCAGCAAGCAGCGTGATGGGGTGACCTATGCAACAGCATGAATCGCACCTTGATGATGAGATGGCGGGCCCTGCCGCCCTGGCAGAACAGCCTCCCCGCAATCGACTGATGCTCCAGTTTGATGCTTGCCTGCGGGAGTTTGACTCAGCAGGTGGCGAGGCGAGAGGTTCCCGCGATGTTGTTCGTGAGCTGCTGGCCCTTGGCGCCATCCGCCAGCTCTATTGGCTTCTGTGCGCAGATGGCTGCACCAGCGAGGCCGCCACGGTGGCGACTTGGTGGGAGCAAACCGCTCCCCTTCATCGCCTTGGCACAACCATCTGAGTTAGGGACGACACAGCATGAAAAACAAACTTACTGACCTGAATAATCACCTCTTTGCCCAGCTTGAGCGCCTCGGCGATGAGAGCCTTGATTCGGAGAAGCTCAAGGATGAGATCGCCAGAAGCAAGGCCATCACCGCCGTATCGAGCCAGATTGTCAACAACGCTCGCCTGGCCCTCGATGCGCAGATCGCTGTGCGAGACCTGCAGCTGGGGAACCGTCTGCCATCGATGCTGGAGGCAAAGCCATGAGCCGTTTTGTCTATACATCCGAGCAGCTCAACTTTCTGGCAGAGACCTTCAAAGAGTGCAGCCTGGAAGATACCACCTCGATGTTTAACTTCGTGTTCGGCACTGCCAAGACGCAGACCGAGATACGTGCATGCATCAAGAACAACGGCTTTACCTGCGGCCGCAAGCCTGGCAACAGCAAGGGCCAGCTGCGGCTGTTCAACCAGACGCAACGGGATTGGATTGAACGCAAGTACCAGGATCTGTCTATCTGCGAGCTCACCCCGCTGTTCAATGCCGAGTTTGCCACCGCTATGACCGAGGCCCAGATCCGGGCCTTTATCAAGAATCATGGCATCAAGAGCGGCCGAACCGGCCAGTTTGCCAAGGGGTCGGCCCCTTGGAATGCCGGTCTCAAGGGGTACGACCCGGGCGGAAAATCAGCCCTTACCCGCTTCAAGAAAGGGGGGGGGCCGGTTAACCATCGCCCGGTTGGCAGCGAGAGGGTCACTGTTGATGGGTATATCGAGATCAAGGTCGCCGAGCCGGCCAGCTGGGATCTCAAACATCGGGTGGTATGGGAGCGCGAGCACGGCCCCATCCCGCCGAGTCATGTGATCTGGTTCTACGACAATGACCCGACCAATTGCGAACCGGAAAACCTGATGCTGGTTACCCGGGCTGAACATGCGGTGGTCAGCAAGCTGGGGCTGCACCACGCCACCGGCGAGTTAAAGCAAACCACCAGGTTGATCGCTGGCGTGGCCATGGCCAGAACCAGCAGTCGCAAGAAGCTGCGGGAGTCCCGCCGCCCCAGAGCCGCTTGATAGAGGAAATCACGACATGACACAACAAACAGTAATTACCGCCGTTCCTGTAGTGCGTGACCAGCTTGGGTTCTGGACTCACCCGGCATTTGGCACCCCGTCCGATGAGCGAACAGATGATGAAGTGCGTGCCTGGCTATCATCCATGGGTATGGATGAGTTGCGCTGGTCTTTCATGTACGAAGATGCGCCGGAGGATGTGGTCGAGGCGTATTTCGCTCGTGAGACTGAGGGCGATTGCTCAGCTTGGGAGCCTGAGACCCCAGCCGGCAAAGCGTGGGTGATGTTGTCAATCCACGATACAGAGGATGGCCCTGTTTGCCTGTGGGGCCGCCCAGACCAAAAGCAGCATGAGTGGGATGATTCGCTCAAGCGTTGCGTGAAATGTGGGGATAAGGACTGGTTTGCCGGCTCTGTCTGCGAAGGGAAAATGGGGGAGTAACACGATGGAAAGGCGAATCGGTATTTTTGAAGTGCCTTCAGTCCTGTTCTGGCCGTCTCATTATGCGGAGATGGCTGTCATCCAGAAGGATTTGATCGTGCTGCACATCGAGAGCAACTTTTGCAGCAACAAGGCGAAAGTATTTGCCGCTCACCCTGAATTTGATGAGGTCGGCGAGGGGGCAATTACCCCGTATTACGAGCTGGTAATGGAACGAGGTGATGATGGTGTCATCGCTTCCGTCTCTTTCAGAAGGAGTGAAAACGCATGATATCTGATCGCACATGTAACCTTATCGCCGCTGCCATCTTTATCGGCATCGTGCTTTATGCCCAGTTCGCTTGAGGAACTGCTGCAGGCCAGACGTGAGCGCAAGTGCGCTCATGTCTTCTCTGGCGGCCATATGGGCCAGCGGGATGAAACAGGCCAGCTTGATTGGCCATGCTGTCGCTGTGGCAAGGTGTACCACTTTGAGTATGGCTTGCAGGCCGGCAGCGTTGGCATCATCACCGGCCCGTGGTTTCGTGCCAGAGGGGCAGGGATAACGCCCTGCTTCTACCCGCCCAGTCCATCCCCCATCCTGCTGGCTCTGCGCAAGGCCAGCGCATTTTTTACACACAGCTAGTCAGGCCGCTTCTCCACTGATTCTGTGGATAAGAGGCCCGCTGCTATGAGTGAGGATCTGCAATGCAACATGAACCCGTTATGGCCACGGATAAGGTCATCCAGGTAGTTGATCGGTTCTCCCGCAAGTGCCAGCACAACAAGTTTATCCTCGACGACCAGCTCGGGCATGTGAAGTGCGGCATCTGTGGTGAGCAGCTTAACCCGATGTGGGTGATCCAGCGGTTCGCCGACAGTGAGCACCGCCTGTTTCGCCACCTTGAGCAGCTGCGCAACTTGGTTGAGGTCACCAAGAACAAAACCCGCTGCAAGTGTGAGCACTGTGGCAAGGTGACCCGGATTGCCACCGAGCGCGAGGTCAACAAAGCGTTCGTCTAACTTTCCGTGAACAACAGGACATAATTGAGACAGGGGCCTTGATGGCCCCCTCTTTTTGCTATAGTCTCTATGTCTAGTGATTCATTTCGAGATTAAACATAGATGCAAAAGGCGATAGTTGTAGAGGATGCCCAGCTCGCCCACGCCGTGGCGGTGGCTCGGGCATCGAGCAAGGAGAATGGATCCCGGGATGCTGCCCTGCTCCTTTGCTTCTTTGGCACGGGCATGAAGCCAGCTGAGTTATCGCAGTTGCTGGTCAGCGACTACCTATCACCTGCAGGTGAGCCTCTGGCCGAGACAGTGGTGAGGGCCGAGATTGCTTTCAATGGTCGCGCCCGCCCGCTGTGCTGGGTGAATCAGAAGCTGATTAAGGCAGTGGATGAGCATTTGGCTGACCGGATCCGGCGTGGTCATGGCATCACTGGCCAGGTGACCGCATACCGTGGGCTAGACCCCCGCAGTGCTCTGTTTGTTTCTGGCCGTAACGGCCTGCCGTTGAAGCTGACGAGAGTGGAGCGGGGCGGGCGGGTGAGCTATCGGGCCGACCAGTTGACGGCCCTGATAAGCCGCCTGTTTGCTCAGGCAGGGGTTGAGGGGGCAACCTCTCAATCTGGCCGCCGAACTCTGGCGGTGAAGTTGAAGCGCCAAGGCATTGATGAGCGGCATATCGGGGAGATCCTTGGCATGACCAGCATCAAGGCAATCAAGACCCTGTGCGACACCGATCCTGTGCGCCTGGGTGATCTGATAAGGCGAGTAGTTTGAAGTGAGACGGGGCCAGGTGGCCGCTACCAACGAACCCACCCAGCCCCTTGCCAGCGGAACGAGTTAACCGCTGGCACCGGCATTAAACCAAAAACGAGAGGCAATTTATGCAAGTCGATGTGATAAATCAGCTAGCAGTAGAGATATTCGAGCAAAACCGAGAAATAGGTTGGTGGGATGACCTTGATAGATGCCCGTTCCAGACCCTTCAACTGGTTAATACCGAGATTGCCGAGGCTACAGAGGGCGATAGAAAAGGGTTGATGGATGACCACTTGCCGAACCGGAAAATGGCGGAGGTTGAGCTGGCCGATACCATGATCAGGGCGCTGGATTTTGCTGGTCGCTATGGTTGGCGTTTTTCTCCAAGACTGACTGTTGACCGAGATTCATACCTTGGCACGTTCGTCCACATGGTGACAGGCCACACCACCATGGCAGTCAAACACCTGGGTTTAACAGGCATCAACTGCCTGCTGGCATCGAAACTTTGGGGTAACGAAATCCACGATATGGGGCATCGCATCCTGCGCCAGCCAGTTGAATATGACTTCCTGATCGATATGTGTCTGACGGTAGCAGAGGCTTACCATTTCGACATCGAGGGGGCCATTCGTGAAAAGCTGGCCTATAACGCCAAGCGGGCAGACCACAAGCGAGAAAATCGAACCCTTTCTGGTGGCAAGACTTATTAGAGGAAAAAATCATGTGCAACTGTCAGACGATGGCCCGCGACCTGTCCGAAACGCAAGATGGCCGCTTCCCTCCAAGTCTCCACGCCCCACGCTGCGAGGACTTCAAACAGTTCGAGTTCTCCCGCATAACGTGCGATATGGGGTGTTTCATCGTCCCTGCAGATGAGCAGCCAGGGGTATGTGAGAACCTTGATGAGCCATATCAGGTTGAAACCGTGATGCTCACTCAAGACCAGTTCGAGAAGCTTCCTGAGTATGATGGGTAAGACGATGGCCAAGACCTACCGCTTTCATAAGTGGGGATCCCTTTGGTGGAGTGATGGATTGCCGGTGTATATCGGCGGCAAGGAAATCACCCCTCACGGTTGGGTGTGGTGGTTCCCATGGAACTGGGTTCTGTTCGTGGCGCTGCTCCTGATAAAGGCTGTCATGGTGCCATATCGAAAACTGATCAAGAGATAGAGGAAAAAATGAAAGATTCAGCTGAAAAGGTATTGCAAATGATTAATGAGCATACCGACAAAATAAAGGTAGCGCTTTCTGATGAAAGCAAGACTTCATCCAGACGTAACCAAGAAATGACCTTTAGCATGGGATTTCTATATGGATTAATCGCCGTATTAGATGAAGATGACCTGCTTTCAATTCCAGAAAATGAGCGTTCTTCCTTGAGGGATGAGGCTGTTAGGTCAGCTCAAATTATAGGTGAGTGGGCTTCCGCGTATCGCCAGCTGCAAGCCAGTGAATCCCTGAGTGATAACGCCATGCCAAGCCAAGCTTCAAAGCTGAACTGATCGAGGAAAAGAGCGTGGATATGACTGATCAAGAGTGGATGGCTGTGACACTGGCCATAACGATGATGAAAGGTGTGCAGAAATACAAAGACATGGGTCAGTTGGTAAAGGCGCAGTATGAAACTGCCCATGATGTTGATAGGAACGAGTTTATTTCTGCCTCGTTAAGTGAGGTGGATGCTGCCATTCAACTTCTTACCTCTGCAAAAAATAAACTAGAAGCTGGTAAATAAGGGGATATGACATGGGAAAGGTGTTTAACGATTTGGTAGAGAAGGCCGTTACCGATGCGCCCGCTTGCCGGATTGCCGTCTATCCTCGCCAGCATGGCTGGGTATCAGAGCGGGTTCAGCTTGAGCTCGCCGACTCACAAGCCCAGCTGGGCGAGACGACCCCAAGCCGTGGCGGGGGTCATTACCTGGTGGATGGTATCACCGCCGAAGAGGCCGCCAAGGAGGCCCGCAGGTTGCGCGGCAAACCAGTCGAAATCGTCCGTATCGAATAGCCCGCATCAGCGGGCTTTTTGATACCCGGCTATCATCAGATCATGGCATCTATGGAGCTGTCGCCATGATTGAATCATCCCATCTCGGTATTCCTGCCGATGACCCGATAAACCTATCAAACGGTGAGCTCAGCGCCCTGCTGCTCGCAGCGCTCGATGCGATACCTGACACCCTTCGCCCTTTGGTCAATGAGGCCGCGTTGCGGCTGGCCGAGGCGCCTGATTAACCCCTTTGATGGTCGATCACCGTTGTTTTGTCCAGGGTGATCGCCACCTCTCCAGATTGAACGGCCCTTGCTACCGCTTGAAACCGGTTTGTTGCCCCGAGCTTTCTGCAGGCTTGCTTGAGGTGATAGTTAACCGTTCGTTCCGGGATCTCCATGATGATCCCTATCTCCTCAGACCGTTTTCCTTCACTGACCCAAAACAGGCATTCCCGCTCGGCCCCGTTGAGGGTTCGCTTATCGTCAGGCCGGCATAGCCTGAGCACGGCCTCAAGCACGAACGGCACGACCAGCGCGAGCTCTCCAGCCTTTTCGATATAGAGCCCGGGATGGTGTTTCTCGGTGATGAAGCTGAGAACGCCGCGCTCGCCGCGTGGCCCATGCAGTGGGTAGGAGACACCCGAGCGCAGCCCGAATCCTGCCGCTTCATCCATCACTGTCATGGCCCGCTCATCCGCTCGTAGCTCTGACCAGCGAATTGGGGTGAGTTGTACCTGGGCGGCAGCAATGACAGGGTCAACAGCGATAAGGCCGAGGCGGTTGTATCTGTCTATCCATTCAGGCGGGCAGCTGTTGAAGATGCGAACCAGCGGCCTCTGGTGGCTAAGCGGAATGATGATGGCGAGGCGGTAATAGTCAAAGCCAAGGCCCCTGACTATCCGCTCAACTTTTGCCGCGAGTTCGTCAGGATGACGGACGGATTGGAGTGAGTGCAAGGTTTCAAACAGGTTTAGCATCCTAGAGGGCTCCTGCAGCCGAAAATGAGCGCCGCCACCCTTAGACCATCCCTAGATCCAAAGTTTGTTGACAGGCCGCGCTATGCGAGACAGGGCGCAGCCTACAGGCGTTTTTGTGCCTTCACCAGAGAAGAGAAGGCAACCCCTGTTTTTGCCGTTACATTTCGTTTTTTGCTGCTGTGTGTAATGGTGATCTAAGTCTCAAAAGCTACAGTTAGTAGAAAAAAGTTACAGATAGTGTTGTTTTGTGTGGCCCTCCGATGTACCTTTCTCGTCATGGTGGTGTAGTTGCAGCCGCCATTCTCGTCCCAATGCTCTTTATCCCAGAGCGCTCTAGGCCCATCTCGCTGATGGGCCTTTTTTTATGGTGCCTTATGCTCGATCTGCTCCACCGCCATGCCGGCCAGTGCATCGCCTACGGCGGTGGAATCTTGGTTAGCCTCTGGTCTAAGGCGGTATCTGCCGCCGAAAAGCTTCCTGACATTCCTATCCCTGAGCTTGCCATCAATGATGTGGTCGGCATCGGGGGTCTTTTGGTCATCACCGGCCGCTTGTTCTTCGACATCTTCGTTTACCTGGACAAGCGCAAACAGCGCAAAGAGGAGGAATGATGGCAAAGCTGTTCCATCAGCTGCGTGGCCTGCGCAACAACAACCCCGGCAATATCGACTATCACGCATCCAACCCGTGGCAAGGGCTGGACAAGGACAAGCCGAGTGATGGCCGGTTCTGCCGGTTTATCAGTCCAGAGTACGGCATCCGGGCAATGGCTCGGGTTCTCAAGAACTACACCAAGCGGGATGGCCTGCCTGGTGTCGGAGGCCCCGGGATCGACACGGTGCGGGAAGTCATCAACCGTTGGGCGCCGCCCAGTGAGAACGTGACCTCCGCCTATGTCGATCAAGTGGCCAAGGCGTTGGGCGTCAAGCCTGACACTCCCATCAACATCGCCGACAGGGCGGTGATGCTCTTGCTTGTCGAGTCCATCATCAAGCATGAGAACGGCATCCAGCCGTATAGTGCCGAGCTGCTCCTGACCGGCATTGATATGGCGTGAGGTAAGCATGGGTGAATTGAATATTGCTGAGCTGCTGCACCAGGTGTTTGGCCCCGGTGCGTTGCAGTGGATTGCTGTTGTTGGTGTCTGTTTGGTGGTGTGGTCGCAACTGCGAGCCGCCATCCCGCAGGCGTTCTGGGAGAAGCTGCCCCGGCCAGTGCTGGCCGTGCTGGATGTGCTGGCGGCGAACTGGGGGAGTGCGAAGAATGGATCCGGTACTGACCAGCGCCTTGACCCGGCTCGCCCTGCTGGTAGCCGAGCAAATCCAAAGCTCCCGTGAGGCGGCCTATTATGCCGAGCAGGACACCAGGCGGGAGCAGGCGAAAGCGGCTCCCGCTGCTGCCTTTGCTGGCCTCTTCGGCCCTGCTGCTGGGGTGTACGTCCCCGGCACCAGCGCCGAACGCCAGCTGCTACACCACGCCCCCGAGGCTGGTGTGGATGACCAGCCCTGATGGGTGGGTGCATTTGCCCCCTGATTCCCAAGCCGAGCTGGCGAACTGGATTACAGATGTACGCGAGTGCATCAAGCAATGAGTACCGAGGCGCTGACTGACCGGCGACCAAGCAGCATCAGACATGATTGAACCTTTGGGCTCGACTGTGATGCCAGCGCCTCACCTAACGCAAAGGCATGAACTCCTTAACCTTGACGGACAGCGAGGGAGGGGAACCAACCTGGTGGAGTTCATGCCTTTGTGAGTGGCTGGCCAATGCTAGCGCCTTGCGGGTTCGCTCGCCCTAAGCAGCAGCGGCCTACCACCACAACCACCCCCTGGGTGAAAGGTACTCCCCCGGCCCCCCGGGCCACACGGGTCGGAATACCCGCATGATTTCACTACATATGAAACCCCAAGAAGTGAGGTTGTTGTTTTCATGTCAGAGCCATCAGACAAGGATCGCCCTGCGCCTGGCTGGCTGAAAAAATCCGACATGGCTGCAAGCCTGGGGATCTCGGTGCAAGCCTTTGATAAGTGGGGAGTTAAGCCAGTAAAAAAGATCGGGCGCAACGTTTATTTTGATGTGCGCTCGGTTGTGGATAACCGGATCGAGAACGCGATCCAAAAACACCAACCAACAGATCCTCAAGACATGGATGAGGATCAGTTGGACTACCAGCGCTGGCGCCTCACCAAGGAGCAAGCCGACAAGGCCGAGCGCGAGAACCGGATCGCCGAGCGCCATCAGGTGCCTACCGAGTTTGCAACGTTCGCGCTGTCGAAGATTGCCGCCAAGATTTCCAGCTTGTTCGATACCATCCCGCTAACGATGCGCCGCCGCTACCCAGAGTTGCAGACCAAGCACATCGAAGGAATCCAGCGCGAATTAGTGGAGGCTAGCAATAAGGCGGCTTCACTGGGTGATTTGCTGCCGGAGTTACTGGATGAATATATCGACAGCGCAAGTAAGTAGCCTGGCGGCCGCAGTAAAGCTGGGTTTGTCTGCTCTGCAAAAGCCTCCGGTGCAGACTGCTGACGAGTGGATGAATGAAGAATATTACTTGTCGGTCGAGGGGTCATATCAGGAGGGGAAGTGGAAATCACTGCCGTTCCAGGTGGCCATCATCAACGCGATGGCCAATGACGACATTCGAGAGGTCAACTTCGTCAAGTCGGCGCGGGTCGGTTACACCAAGATGCTGCTCGGTGTGGCCGCTTACCTGCTGGAGCACAAAAAGCGCAACGGGCTGATCTGGCATCCCACTGATGGTGATGCTGAAAAGTTCGTCAAAAAGCACGTTGATCCCATGATCCGTGATGTCCCCAGACTAAAGGCGCTCGCGCCCTGGTATGGGAAGAAGCACAAAGACAACACGCTGGAGCTCAAGCGGTTCGCCAACGGGCGAGGGTTAGAGATCCGGGGTGGTAAAGCAGCTGCAAACTACCGAGAAGCCTCTCCCGACTTCGGTATCTATGACGAGCTGGCCGCATTCGATGCTGACATCGACCACGAGGGTTCGCCCACGTTCCTCGGTGACAAGCGGATGGAGGGCTCGACCCACCCCAAATCAATCCGTGGTTCTACCCCAAAGATTGCGGGGCAGTGCCAGATAGAGCGGGCGGCCAGCGAATCGCAGCACCTGATGCGTTATCACGTTAAGTGCCCACATTGCCATGCCGAGCAGTACCTCAAGTGGGGCGGCCCCGATGCCGAGTTCGGCATCAAGTGGGACGGTAACAACCACAACTCGGCGTTCTATCTGTGCGAGGCAAATGGCTGCGCCATTCGTCAGCATGAGATGGATTACGAGACGGTGGAACGCTGGATCTGTGAGCGCACCGGCATCTGGACGCGGGATTCCATCGACTGGTTCGACAGTGACGACCAGCCGATCCCGCCGCCCGAGTCGGTGACCTTCCATATCTGGACGGCCTACAGCCCGCTTACGACATGGGTGCGCATTGTCTCCGACTTCCTCAAAGCGAAGGATGACCAGGGCAAGCTCAAGACGTTCGTTAACACCACGCTGGGCGAGACCTGGGAAGAGGAGACCGGCGAGAAACTGGAGTGGGAGGCGCTCGCCGCCCGCCGCGAGGTATGGCCGCACCCCGTCCCTGACGGAGTGCTCTATATCACTGTCGGGGCAGATACCCAGGATGACCGCTTCGAGTTCGAGATCACCGGCTGGGGCGTGGGGGAGGAGCACTGGGTGCTCGACTACCAGCGCCTGTACGGCAACCTCGGGCACACCGAGATCTGGGATCGCCTGCACGAGCAGTTCTCGCGCCAGTTTATCAAAGCCAACGGTGAGGTGATGGATATCGGCCTGGTTCTGATTGACTCGGGTGGTCACTACACCGACGAGGTCTATCAGTTCTGCCGCCGCAACCCGCGCAAATACATCCCTATCAAGGGGGCCACGGTGATGGGCAAACCCATCATCACCTTCCCGCGCAAGAAAAACAGGCAGGGTGTTTACCTGTCAGAGGTCGGCACCGACACCGCCAAGGACGTCATCTACGCTCGCCTGGCAGATGTTCCTGCATCGCTATCTGGGCCGCTGCCTGGTTACCGGCACCACCCTGTCGCTGAGTGGGCGGATGAGATCTATTTCAAGGGGCTGACCTGTGAGCGCAAGCGGCTGGAGTTTATCAAGGGCCGCCGCGTCTATCGCTGGGTTAACCCATCCGGCGCCCGCAACGAACCAACCGACTGCGCCGGTTACTCACTGGCCGCCGTGCGCCTTGGTGTCCAGCACAAAGGCTGGCGCCTGGTTGCCAGAGAGCGCCCCACCACCATCAACCAATCCGCGCCAGTCAAAAGGCCGCCACCCAATAAAACTGGCGGCGGAAACAGCTGGCTCGGCACCAAATCAGGAGGCTGGCTGTGAAGCTGAGCGATATCGACAGCATGATCGAGCTGTACCTGCAGGCCGAGCGGGATCTGCTGGCCGGCAAGGTGGTTACTTTTCAGGGGCGCACCGTTACCTCTGAAAATCTCGCCGAGATCCGCCGTGGCCGGCAAGAGTGGGAGACACGGCGCACCAATGCGGCCTCTCCCCGCCGGTCTCCGTTTGCATTGGCGAGGTTCTCATGAGCGCACTGAACAAGCTGCTCGGGTTTATCTCGCCAGGGTGGGCCGCAGATCGCGCCCGCGCTCGTCTGCGCCTGATGGCGTATGAGGCGGCTATGCCGTCCAGAACCCATCAGGCCAAGCGGGAACGACGCGGGGCTAACGTGGCGGTTCAGCAGTCTGCGATAAGCTTGCGCGAGCAAGCGAGATCGTTGGACGAAAACCACGACATCGTGATTGGTCTCCTCGACAAGATGGAGGAGCGAATTGTCGGCGCCAAGGGCATCCAGATTGAACCGCAGCCCCGCTCTGTCGATGGCCAGTTGCTTGATGCGCTGGCCAAGGATATCCGCCGGCGATGGGCTGCATGGTCACTCAAGCCTGAAACCACCGGCACATTCACCCGCCCAGCCATGGAGCGGCTGGTCTGTCGTACCTGGTTGCGGGATGGCGAAGTGTTTGGCCGCCGCCTGCTTGGCACGATCAAGGGATATCAGCATCACTCGGATACCCCCTTTTCGGTTGAGGTGCTGGAGCCTGATTTCATCCCGTTCGACATGAGCAGCATAGCGGATGGGGTGAGGCAGGGTATCAAGCTCGATGACTGGCGCCGCCCGAAATCCTACTTTGTGATGTTCGATCACCCCGGCGAGATGCAGGGCTATCGCTATCGCACCAAGGAGATCGACGCCAGCGAGATGTATCACCTGGCGCTGCGCAAGCGCCTGCATCAGTTGCGCGGCGTGTCGCTGCTGCACGGGGTAATCACCCGTCTGGCGGATCTCAAGTCGGTGGAGGAGGCAGAGCGCGTTGCTGCTCGCATCAGTGCATCGCTCGCCTTTTTCATCAAGAAAGAGGACCCACAGGGATATAGCCCGCCGCCAGATGGCTCGCCGCCGGAAGAGAAGCGGATGATTGATATCTCCCCCGGTATGACATTTGACGATCTTCGCCCCGGTGAGGATGTCGGGGTTATCCAGTCAAACCGGCCAAATACTGCCCTGAATATCTGGCGAGCTGGCCAGCTGCGCTCATCTTGCGCCGGCACCCGCAGCCAGTATTCCAGCGTGGCCCGCGACTATGACGGCACCTATTCAGCCCAGCGGCAGGAGCTGGTCGAGGGGTGGGAAGGTTTCGCCGTGCTGCAGGATGAGTTCGTGGCCCGCTGGTCTCGTCCCGTGTTTCGGGACTGGCTGCTGGCCGAGACCCTGCGCAGCAAAGACCCGCTCAAGCTCCCGCCTGAGCTGGATATGAAAACCCTGTTTGATGCCATCTATCTGGCGCCAGTCATGCCATGGATTGACCCTGAGCGTGAGGCTAAAGGATGGCGGGCAATCATTCGGGGCGGCGCTGGAACAGAAACCGAGTGGATCCGCGCTCGCAACAAAAACCCTGACGAGGTTCGCGATCAGCGGGTTTCAGAGCTGGAGTGGGCCAAGCAACACAACATCGTCACTGATACCAACCCGGCCAATGACCCAGGAGCACAACCCAGTGAAAACCAACCCCCTGACAGCGGCGATCCATACCGCGCTGATGCCAGCGCGAGCGGCGGCCGCCAGCGAACAACCCGCAGCCGATAACCAGAGCAACCGCAGCTGGTACACCATCAACGCCCTGTCAGCCCCGGAGCCAACCGTCGAGATCTACATCTACGACGTGATCGGCTACTGGGGTATATCTGCCCAGCAATTCATCACGGATTGCAAGGCTGCCGGTGTGTTTAGTGCCAAGCAAATCAGACTGCACATTCACAGCCCTGGCGGTGATGTGATGGACGGTTTTGCCATCTACAACACCCTGGCCCGCCTCACCTGCAAAATCGACATCTGGAACGATGGCATGGCAGCCAGCATGGCCTCTGTGATCCTCTGCCTGCCCAATGCCACCGTGCATATGCCGAGCAATGCCTGGGTGATGATTCATAAACCATGGTCTGGCTCGGTCGGCAACGCTGACGATTTGCGAGATACAGCCGACTGGCTAGACCGCAACGAGGCGCTGTTGCTCAACGCCTACGAGAAGAAAACCGGCAAGCCCCGCGAGGAGCTGGCCGCGCTACTGTCGGCAGAAACCTGGCTCGATGGCCATCAGGCTAAAGAGCTCGGCTTTGTCGATGTTCTGGAAGAGCCGATCTCGGCAGCCGCCTACGTTAACGAGAACAAAATGAAAGACTTCAACTCTATCCCGACCCCGGCCCGAGCGATGTTCGGCGCCAATGCAAACGCCGGCGCTACAGCACCCGCGCCGGCTAATCCCGCCCCTGTCGCTGCTGTGACTGTGCCCGCGCCCGCGCCGTCCGCTCCTGCAGGCGATGATCCTGTTGCGGCCTTCAAGCTGCAGGAGCAGGCCCGCCGCAACGACATTCAGGATCTGTTTGCCCTGACCGGCGGCCGCTTCCCTGAGCTGCAGGCTGAGTGCCTGGCAAACATGGATATTTCTGCCGCCGCCGCCAAAGAGAAGATCAAGGCGGCGCTGGGCAATCCGGCCAGCCAATCCGGCCCGTTGGGTTCCACCGTGCATATCCACGCTGGCAACGGCAACCTGATTGGTGACTCCGTTCGCGCCTCCCTGCTGGCCCGTTGCGGTCATGCACAGGCCGAGTCTGATAACCGCTATGGTGGTTACAACCTGCGCGAGCTGGCGCGAGCCTCTCTCGAGGGTCGTGGTATTTCGACCGGCGGCTTGACTCCGATGGCATTCGTGGGGATGGCCTTCACCCATACCAGTTCTGACTTTGGCAAGATCCTGCTGGATGTGGCCAACAAGTCGGTGTTGCAGGGTTGGGAGAGTGCCGAAGAGACCTTCGACAAGTGGACGCGCAAGGGCACGCTGACCGATTTCAAAGTGGCCAACCGCATTGGCATCAGCGATATCCCCAGCCTGCGCCGTGTCCGTGAAGGGGCTGAGTACAAGCATGTCACCCTGAATGACACTGGCGCCACCATCCAGCTGGCAACCTACGGCGAGCTGTTCTCCATCACTCGTCAGGCCATCATCAACGATGACCTCCATATGCTGACTGAGTTGCCAAAGCTGTTCGGTGCGGCTGCCCGTGGCACCATCGGCGATCTGGTCTATGCGGTGCTGACCGGCAACGTCAAGATGCCGGATGGTAAAACGCTGTTCCACGCCGATCACAAAAACCTGCTGACCGGTGCAGACTCTGCCATGGCGATCAAGGCGCTCTCTGCCGCCAAGACCCTGATGCGCAGCCAGAAGGCGCTCGGCGTCAATGACAAGCCGGGCCGTGCCCTCAACATCCGCCCGGGCTTTGTCCTGGCGCCGGTTGAGCTGGAAGATACTGCGGCCCAGCTGATCAACAGCTCCTCCGTTCCTGGTGCCGATGCCAACTCCGGTATCAGCAACCCGCTCAAAGGGTTCGCTGAGGTGATCGGCGAGCCGCGCCTCTCCGATGCCAGCGCCACTGAGTGGTATCTGGCCGCCAAGGGTGGCGACACTATCGAGGTTGCCTACCTGGATGGCATGGATACCCCGTGGATTGAGCAGCAGGAAGGCTTCACCGTTGACGGCGTGACCACCAAAGTACGCATCGACGCGGGTGTTTCTGCTCTCGACTATCGCGGCCTGGTCAAGTCGAGCGGCAAGTAATGGGAGTGGCCCGCCATCTGGCGGGCCATCTTTTTGGCAAAAAACAGGAATAACAACATGGCAAAGAATTTTGTTTGTGCCGGTAATCAGATGGCGTTTATCGCCCCGGAAGGCGGCGTATTTTCTGGCAAGCCGATCAAGATGGGCTCTCTGACGGTTGTCCCGCTGGAGACCGCTGCCGCTGGCGTAGAGTTCACCGGCGCCTTGTCCGGTGTCTGGTCTCTCCCCTGCGATACAACGCTGACTGCTGTCGGTACTGCCGTCAAGTGGGATGGCGCCAAGCTGGTCGCGGACACCACCAAGGATGCGGACGACTTCGGCAAGCTGGTAAGCAGCGGTGCCGGCGGTTACGCCGAAGCTCTGCTGGTTCAGTAATGAGCCGCTTTGATCGCCTTACAGTCCGGCTTGATGCGCGGGTTAACCGGGCTATGGCATCCCCTTATACCCTGCTGCTCAAAAGCGGTGCCAGTATGGAGATTGCGGCCATCTGGGACACAAGCCAGCAGGAGGCGAAGGTGCCCACTGGCAGCAGCAACCCTCGCGGGGTGCGCGTGGCCAGCGAGCAAGGGGTGCTGACGGTTCTGCAAAACCGGCTGCGCCGGGAGGATGTGATGGGGGCAGAAGTTGAGACCCCGCTCGGCACCCGTTGGGTTGTGGATCTCGACTACACCGACGCCACCACGACTGTGCTGATGCTTGGCTTGGCCGGTGACGCCAACCTGCCTGCTGGATCCGGCCCCCGTTTTAGCAAGACCACCATATGAGGTGACGGCTGTGATGTACCTGTTTATCGACGATGCAGACCTCGCAGCCGTCATCGACCAGTTCGCTGACCTTGACCCGAAGGCGATCCCGCTTGCTTTCAACCGGGCTATGAGGCGGACTGAACAGAGCGTTATGTCGCAATCACGCAAGGTGTTGCAGCAAGAGCTGGCGCTGCGCAACCAGAAGTCGGTCAAGGCCCGTGTCAGAACCTATATCCGCCCTGCAGCGTCAGATATGGCGGAAATGAAGTTCTGGTTCGGGATGAACGACCTGAGCCCCAACGCATTCAAGGGAACCCCGAAGAAAACCCGGGGCGGCCTGATGTTCAGGGGCAGTTATTACGACAAGGCGTTCGTCAGTGTGCGCAGGGGCCGCAAGGTCTATATGCAACGCGAGACAGACCAACGATACCCGGTAACCAAACTGACTATCCCGATCCCTGACGACATCATCGTCAAGATCGAGGATGAGGTGCTGGAGCGAATGCCGGATATTTTCCTGCGCCACTTCGAGACAGACCTGCGCGGTCGAGCCAATAGCATTTACTGGGATGGCTTTTTTGACCGCAAAGGCAACGGCAGCGCCCGCAGTGCAGGCAACAGCATCATGAGTTCAAGCAAGGCCCCTCGCGGCGCCAGATAGGGTTTCCCATGAAATACGACATCACCACCCCCAGCCAGTATCACGCTGCTCTGGTTGAGCGGCTGCGCGCCAATCTGGTCGATGGGTTGGCCATCGAGGCATACGACGAGTGGGGAAAGGTGGAGATCACCGCCCCGACCATCCTGCTCCAGTGGGAGGATGAACACCCTGGCCAGCGCCAGAACGATGGCCGCTATAACCACCAGTACATGATCACCGCCCACTGCATCATCCCGAAGGGGCAACCAAACGCGCTGCTGCAGGCGCTGGACCTGGCCGCCGAGGTTGAGCGTCTGCTGGAGCGGCGAGCCCTGTTCAAGGAGCCGGCGGCAGAAGCTGGCAAGCCTGACGTACTGCTCGTCAGTTCGGATCAGGTCGGCATGCCGCAGATACAGGTCAACGGTGACACCAGCTGGCTGCTCGGTATAGATGGGGTGGAATCGCGGGGGGTTCAGTGGCTGCAGCCCCTTTACCTCGGCCGGTCTTTATCTGATGGGCCTGGCGAAATTCGACGTGGCATCTCTGTTGCCATTAACCCGGTGAACCCTGACGACCCTAACTCCTATCATCCGGTGGGGTGATCATGATTGAACAGCTGATATCCAGCATGCTCGCTCCTCTGATGGATAGGATCTCCGATATTGAAGCTGAGCTGGAGACCGGCGCCCGCCGTGGGCGCAATGCCATTCAGATGGGGACGGTGACCAAAGTCGTCGGCCAGCGAGTGGTGATCGCCATCGGCAAGGCCAGAACCCCGCCGATCAAGTGGTTTGCCTGCGCGGCAGGCGATGTGATCGAGTGGCGAACACCCAGCGTTGGCGAGCTGGCGCTGGTGCTCAACTATGGCTCCGGCGACCGCAACACCAGCTCGATTGCGTTGGTCGGCATCCCCTCTGACCAGTTCCCTCTCCCATCCAGTGACCAGAACAAGGTCATCAGAAAGATTGGCGCCCTTGGTATGGAAGAGTGGGACAAGGAGACCGGCAAGCTGACAGTCACCGCGCCTGGCGGGGTCGAGTTCGTTACCAATGAGGTTCACTCGACGGGTGAAATGAGCGACGCCACCCGCTCAATGAGTGCAGACCGCAATATCTACAATGACCACGACCACGGCGGCGGCCCCAAAACATCCCAGAAACAGTAAGCGAGGCCACATGCTCGGAATGGACAGACGAACGGGCCGCTTTATCAGCGGCACGGAGCAACTGGCCAGCCGGCTGCTCCAGGTATTCACCACACCCCGCGCTGCGAGAGCCAGGCGCCGGCTATTTGGCAGCGATGTGCCTGATGCGCTGGCCCGCCTGACGAATCAGGCACTTGTGCTGCAGGTCAAAGCCGCGATGTTTGACGCCATGTTGGAGCCAGCTAACGGCGTGCTCGATTTCAAGGCTACCCGCATCCAGTTTGAAATCGTCAGCGATGGCCTGCATGCCCATATCGACGGCAGCTGGCAAGGCGCAGATATCACCGTAAGAGTCCCTCTATGACCAATAGCGTATTTAACCCCAGAGTTGACCGCATCCCCGAGCCTGATGTGCTGAAAGTGGACGGGTTCGAGCAGGTGCTGGCCGCTATCAAGGGGATCATCCTTGAACGGGTGATGGCCATGAGACCTGACGATACCAGCGCGGTTGCCGAGACGCTGGAGAACGATGCCGAGCTGGCCAGCATCATCGCCCAGGCATGCGCCATGGTGGTGGTGAACCGCGAACGGCGCCTGAATGAGAAGATTCGCCAGATCCTGATGCTGTGGGCGAAGGGAACCAACCTTGATGCCCGCGCTGCCGATTTCGGCCTTACTCGGCAGGTGATAAAGAAAGGCAACCCAAGCGCTTTTCCGCCCATTCCCGACGAGATGGAATCGGACGTAGACCTGCTGACCCGCTGCCTGCTGGCACCGTTCGGATTTGCGACCACCGGTTCCGAGCTGGCCTACCGCTTCCACCTGATGACGCTGGGCGACAAGCCGACCATCACGGTCACCTCTCCTCAGCCTAACCGGGTGGTGATGACCTACGACTTTCCGACAGGCTCCCGCTCTGGCGAGGTGAAGGATGGCCGCGCCAAGATGGCCAAGGCAGAGTCTGGTCTGGTTGATTGCTGGCTGCTGGCAAGAGCAGGGGATGGTACGCCGTCAGATGATTTGCTGGCGTATGCAAATGCCTACATGAAACGGCCATCTATCTCGCTCGCATCGGATGTGGTGACAGTAAAGAAACCGACCATTCGCCCCTATCAGATCAGGATGAAGCTCCATGGCAGCAACTCCCCAGGTGGCCTCATCAACCCGGCACCCATCAAGGCCGAGCTGGAGGTCTATGCCGAAGGTGCTCGCCAGCTGGAGGGAGTGATCGACCCTGGCCGCCTCTACGCCATTGCCCATGGCCACCAGACAGTGAAACGGGTCGAGTTGCTTGAGCCACTCGCCCCGTTGACCTGTGCCGTGAGCGAAGCTCCCTACTGCACCGGGGTAACGGTTGAGGTGGTTTATGACTGACAGCATCCAGCCAGATAACCGCAGCGCCCTGCAGATGGCCATCGAGCAGGCGCTGGATCAGATGATTGGCGAGGTGGATGCCAAGGCACCACTTCCTCAGCTGTTTGATGGCCTTAAAACCCCGGAGCAGTTCCTGCCATCGCTCGCTATCGAGCGTGGGGTATCTGACTGGTCTGCCAGTGACACCCTCATGGCCAAGCGAAAAACAACGGCCGGCGCGCTCCCGCTGCAGTCCCTCTCATGCTCGCTTGAGGGAATCACCAGGGCGGTGACCGATATCGGATTTTCCTGCTCTGTGCGTCGCGTCAGACCCTTCGTGATCGAGGTGGAAGCTGGCCTTGAGTCAGGCAGCTTGACTGCCGAGCTGAGCCAGCGAGTGTCTCGCCGAGTGGCGACCTACAAAGCAGCCAGAGACAGCGTGGATATACGGCTGGTCAGAAGTGCCGATGTGACGGCAGGTGTGGCCGTTTACGCAGAAACAGGGGTCATCTCTGACTGTGTGCCGTTCAAGGCGCAACCATCAGACAGCCTCTTTTATCCCGGCCTGGCTATTCAGGCAGAAACATACGTAATTTCAGACAGTGAGGCATATCGTGGCTGATTTTAGAGGCTATGTAACATCAGCTGGTCAGCAGTTTGAATCGCTGGCCAAGCAGATGAAATACCCGGTCACCATAGGGTTTATCGAAATCGGTGACGGAAAACTCCCGGACAGCGAAAGCCCCATCACCAGGACTCGCCTGATCAATCCGTTAAAGCAGTTCCCTGCCATCGTAGAGCAGGACGATAAGAACCCTGGTGAGTGGGTAGCAACCTGCTACATCCCCGCCGATGATGCGATCAACGGCGCGGGCTACATGATCCGTGAAATAGGCTGCAAGCTCATCGATCAGGGGAACGGGATCCTGTATGCCTATCGGCGGGTCAGCGATGATTGGAAGCCGGTCGATTCAAGTGGCGAGGCAAAGAGCTTTATCTACAAGCTGCGGTTTATCCCATCCAACGGCGAGCTGCTCACCCCGACCATCGATCCTTCTGTGGTACTTGTCAGCAAGGAGGAGCTGGCCAGGGTTATGAAGGCACACGAGGCCAGCCGCAACCACCCAGACGCCAGCGAACAGCTCAAGGGCTTCACCCGCCTTGCCAGCCAGGATGAAACGAATGACTCCACTGCAGCGAGCGCGGCAGCAGTGGTTACGGTAAAAACTCTGTGGGGATGGGTGATTCAGGCAAGCGAGTCTTTGCGTGGAATGCTCAAGGTAGCAACGCAACAGCAGGTTGAAGCGGGCAGCGCCGATGATGTCGCACTAACACCAAAAAAAGCCAAGCATGGATTTTCTATGGTAGCAACGACCGGAGCAATGGCGCTTCGTCTCCCGTCGTGGCTGGGTGGGTGGTTAATACAGGGAGGCATGGGAGCGCCTTCTGGTGGGTTCACCACGATAACCTTTCCCATCTCGTACCCAGCTGCTGATAGCTATGTCGCCATGTTCGGTCATCTCCAATCATCCTCTCCAACGGGTCTGCAATCCACCGTTATTGACGACCAGACTAGGGTGGCGGGCTCATTCAGGTGTAGGCAGCTCTACTTGGATTCAAACGGAATTGCTAGCGGTGCGAATGGTTTCTTCTGGTTTACATTCGGGAAGGGGGTTTGATTGATGCAGCGATATACTTGGTCACCATCTATGGCGTCATTTAACGCTTCTCAACCTGATGATGTTGAAGTATCTAAAGAGCAGTTCGATAGGCTTTTTGATGGGCAGTCAAAGGGCCTGCGCATCGTCAACTCCCCTGACGGCATGCCAACTCTGGCCGAACCTGAGCAGCCTTCTGCTGAATCGGTGGCACAGATGGAGAAATCGCGCCGTATGTCGGTAGCAACCCAGCAAATCTCCATCTTGAAACCCGCCGTCGACGGCGGCTACGCCAAGCCGGAGCACACCCAACTGCTGGCCGACTGGCAACGCTGCCGCTACGAGCTGACGCTGGTGCCAGAAC
>NZ_LFCS01000021.1:0-45862 GCF_001887375.1 Aeromonas sp. SCS5 | reverse complement strand
TTCCCGATTGGGAAGGCCTTTTTGCTATGGGCGATTTGTCGATTGGCCACAGCGTTGCACGCCTGAATAGACACCAAAGCCCGGTTATCAGACCGGGCTTTGGCATTTTCAGCATCCAGAAGCCACTGAACAGTAGCTTTTGCCTGAGGGGGGGGCACTGGCAGGCCAGCCATTCCCTCCTTTTGGTGTGTAATCACAGTCATTTTTGAATAATTCACAACCATTTATGCTGGATTACTCGCAGCCATCCATCCCAGTCACCCTACGCCAGCGCCACAGGAAAGAGCCATATTGACCACTCCCTCTTCCATCTGGACATCAATGGTAAAGCCGAGGCGCTTGGCGAGGGTTACCATGCCGCGATTACTGGGCATGGTCATGCCGGAGAGCTGGCCAATGCCCTGTTCGCAGGCGTAGCGGATTATCTTCTCCATCATCAGTTTGCCGAGCCCCAATCCTTTCAGGTCGGAACGAACCAGAATGGCGAATTCGGCATCGCTGAGATCCGGCGTCGAGATGGCGCGCACCACCCCGAGAATCTGATCTTTGCGCTCCCCATCCTGCCCTACGGCGACAAAGGCCATTTCGCGGTCGTAATCGATCTGGGTCATGCGGGCCAACTCTTCGTGACCCAGCTCACCCACGTCGGCGAAGAAGCGTTTGTACCTGTCCTCATCGGAAACCTGCAGCACGAATTGTTTGTGAGCCGGTTCATCTTCCGGGCGAATGGGGCGCAGCAGAACATGACTCTGATCCTTGAGCCAGGCCCCTTCCTCCAGCTCGGTCGGGTAGGGGCGGATAGCCAGCCGACTGGCGGGTGGAAGTGCTGGGTCGGCCAGCGTGACGCTGGCATCCAGCACTACCATCTCGGTGCCACAGGCTTGCAGCGGATGAAGATCCAGCTCCTGTATTTGCGGGAAGGCGAGCAGCAGTTCGGATAGCTGGCAGAGCACTTGACCGAGGGCATCGATATCCAGCCGATCCGGAGTGGCATGTTCACGGATCTTGCGACTCTTGAGCGCACCGATGATCTGGTAACGGGCCAGCGCCTGATTGAGGGGCGGCAGCGCTGCAACCATCTCCTGTGGTTCCGCCCCCGATTCACCGAGCAGGATGACGGGGCCAAAGATGGCGTCTTGCTGGATACGAACCCGAAGCTCCAGACCGCCACTGCGCCGCGCCATACGCTGTACCAGCAACCCTTCAATACGGGCGCCGGGATCGTGCTGTTTCACCCTGTCCAGAATGGCATCGGCAGCCTGTGCTACTTCGGCCGAGGTACGCAGATTGAGTACCACACCGTGCACAGCAGATTTGTGCAGGATATCGGGCGAACGGAGTTTGACTGCCACCGGGTAGCCGATCTGCTCGGCTGTCAGGGTTGCCTCGATGGCGTCGGTGACGATCCAGGTGGGCAATGTTGCGAGCCCGGCTGCTTGCAAGATGGGGTGGGCGAGATGGGTATCCAGCCTCAGCTGTTTGCGCTCCTGCGCCTGGCGGATCAGCTGTTGGCAGAGCTCGATATTGAGCTGGTTGCCGTGCAGGGAGGCGGGGGTCTCCATCAGCTGCTTCTGGTTGCGGCGGTACTCCACCATGTGCATGAAGGCGGCCATGGCGCTTTCCGGGGTACGGTAGGTCGGGATGCCCGCTTCGGTAAAGAGTTTGCGCCCCTCCTGCGCCGAGTACTCTCCCGCCCAGTTGGTAAGGATATTGAAACGGCGAGCTCTGGGGTGCTGTTTCAGGTGGGCGATAAGATGGCTGGCCAGTGGTGCACTGGGGGCTGTGAGCGAGGGGGCATGAATGATCAGGATGGCATCGATCCCCTCTTCCCCGAGCAGGTTGTCCAGCGCCCCCTGATAGGTGGTAATGGTGGCATCGCTGCCGATATCGAGCGGTGGGCGTGCCAGTTTGCCGCCCCGCTCCAGCAGCACATCCACCGCCATATTGGCCAGCCCGCGGCCGTTGGAGATGATAGCGAGCCGTTCGCCCTTGAGGGTCATGGAGTGGCTCAGGGTTTCCACTGCGGCAAACAGCTCGTGGGTATCCCGCACCCGCAACATGCCTGCGCGGCGGATGGCGGCGTCATAGACGTTGTCGAGGCCGTGGGCCGGATCGTGGCGTCCGCTTTTGAGCACCAGGATCGGCTTGTTGCGCGAGGCCGCTCGCGCCGCCGAGAGAAAATGGCGGGCATCGTGCAGCTTGTCCATGTAGAGCAGGATGGCGCGGGTCACGCTGTCGCGGGAGAGCTGGTCCAGCAGCTGGCCGAAGTCGATGTCGCAGTGATCGCCAAGGGAGATAAAGGCAGAGAATCCCAGCTCATGCTGCTTGGCCCAGTCGAGAATGGTGGTGCTGACCGCGGCAGACTGGGAGAGAAAGGCGACCTGCCCGGGCTTGGCGGCAATCGGTGAAAAGCTGGCATTGAGCCCCTGACCGGGCAGCAGCATCCCCATGCTGTTGGGGCCGAGCAGGCGGATACCGTATTGTTTGCAGAGCCGTTTCAGCTCCTGCCGCTCATCTTGTGAAAAATCGGCAGCGAGGATGATGGCTGCGCCCGCTCCCTTCTGGCCAAGCGCCTCCAGCAGGGGGATGACCCGCTCCCGGCGAGTGCAGATGATGGCGAGATCCGGAGCCAGTGGCAGGCTGGCAATGTCGGGATAGGCCAGCACGCCGGCCACTGCCTTGCTGCGCGGGGTGACTGGCAGGATGGGCCCTTTGAAGTGGCCCGCCAGCAGATGGCGAACGATGACATGGCCCGCTTTGTGCGGATCGGTCGAGGCGCCGATGATGGCGATTGATTGGGGTTTGAACAGCCGATCCAGACCGCTTGCGTTCATGGGCACTCCCGTCGAAAGGGGGAAGATACCAGTCTAATACCTCTTTGTTGCAGGTTCTGTGACCGGCTCCCGATCACCGTTTGTTCAGGGCGTTGGCGCGCAGGTAAAAGCGCAGCTCCCCCTGTACCCGGCGGATGGCACCGAGGTGACGCTCCTGCAGATAGATCTCCTGCTCCCTGTCCAGCAAGGTGCTGGGCAGACCCATGCTCTGCAAATACTCCTCAAACAGGGTTGATCCCTTGATCTCGACCAGATGCTGTTTCATGGTGCTCCTCCCTGATGTAGTTCGATGATGGCGAATATTCAGTCTGCGATCCCTTGCCCGGTTTGCCTATTGTCACTTCTGACATGAGACGGGACAGGAGAAGGTTCACACATCTGGCAGCGAACGCCGCATCAGGCCCTTGGCTGGCGTTATAGTATGACCAGAAGCATGGCGCTTGGATGGTGCAGGGAATGAAGCGAGTCGGATTGTGGTGCATGGTGTTGTGGCTGTGGGCGGCGGATACGTCGGCTGCCGTGCAGTCGATCCGCACCTGGAATCTGCTGCTGGAGCATCCCAACCCGGCAGTGGTGCAGTTGCTGCGGCTCTCTCTAGATCTGACGGTGCCTGAATATGGCCCCTACCAGCTGGTCTCCAGCCCGCCGATGGAACAGGGGCGGACGGTGAAAGAGCTGCACAGCGGCGAGCTGGTTCAGGTAGGAGTGTTTGCCCCCGATGAGGAGCGGGAAAGGGATCTGCTGGCGGTACACATTCCATTGGCCAAGGGGCTGCTCGGCTGGCGGGTTTGTCTGATCCGGCAGGGGGATGAGGGGCGCTTTGCCGCCATTCATTCGCTGGCCGACTGGCGCCGCTCTGGGCTCATCATCGGCCAGCACAGATCCTGGCCTGACACCCAGTTGCTGAGGGCCAACGGCCTCAATGTGATGGCGGGCAACCTCTACGAAGCGCTGTTCAACATGTTGCGCAAGCAGCGTTTCGACTGTTTTTTGCGCTCCGTCATCGAGGTCGAGGATGAGCTGAAACAGCACCCGGATCTGGCCATCGAGCCCCATCTGGTGTTTCGCTATCCGCTGGCGCTGCTCTTCTTTGTTTCGCCCAAATATCCGGAGCTGGCGCAGCGCATCGAGCTTGGCCTGCAGCGGGCGCGGCAAACTGGGGATTTTGACCGGATCTTCGAGGAGGGGTTTGGCAGCACCATCCGCCGTTTGCAGCTCGACCAGCGGCAGCGCCTCGAGCTGAACAATCCTGATCTGCCGTTGTCGAGTCGCAAGATGATGGCCGACCCGACGCTCATCTACCAGCCCGTCTCAGCGCAGTGAGTTCTGGTTCTGTGCCGTATCCCAGAAGGCGCGGATCAGCGGCTCTTCCAGTCGCTTCTTGAGCACCCCGATCCCCACATCAAATGGCTTGAAGGCGGGCTTGAGGTCGATGATCCGCACCTTGTCGCCGAGCGGGCTATGGTCGATCACCGCCGCCGGCACCAGCCCCACGCCGCACCCGAGCGCCACCATGGCAACGATCCCCTCGTTACCCGCCACTTCGGCGTAGATGTTGGGGGCGATCCCCTTGTTGCGAAACCACTGATCGCTGCGTTTGCGGGCCAGCCCCTGCTCGGAGAGGATGACCGGCAGCTGCTCCCAATCAGGTTCTCCCTGACGGAACCACTGGTTCAGTTGCGGGGCGTTGCGCGGCGCGATAAAGACCAGCGGTACCAGCTGCAGGCTGGCGAACTCCAGCTTGGCGGGCAGAGCATCGGGGCGGGCGGCGATGGCGAGATCGGCCTCATCGGCCAGGATCTTGTCCACCGCCAGCGCCGGGTCACCGGTCTCCAGCTTGATCTCCAGCTGGGGGTAGCGGCGGCGAAAGCGCTCCAGTACCTCGGGCAGCAGAAAGTAGCTGGCAGTGACCGAGCAGAAGACCCGCAGCCGCCCCTGCAGCGGTTCATCGCTGCGTTTGAGCTCCTGTTTGAGCTGACGCCACTCCTGCAACAGGCCGCCGCCAAACTCCCGCAGCTTCTCGCCGGCGGGGGTAAGCCGCACCGAGCGGTTGTCCCGCTCGAACAGCACGCAGCCGGTCTCCTGCTCCAGTCGCTGGATGGCGCGACTCAGGGTGGAGGGGCTGACCGCCATGGCATCGGCGCTCTTGCCGAAGTGGAGGGAGTCGGCGAGGTGGAGAAACAGCTCGAGATTGCGAAGGTCCATCTTTCAGCTCCTGGCGCGGCATGTGTGCCCGATATCCAGCGGTTGGCGGCTTGTTTCTGCCATCTCGCGGTACATTCAGCAGGCGATTATGAAGGGCTAACATTTCAGTTATTGCAACGTACTGTTTCGAATATATCAGTTCAGGCAATAAGTGTCCCGCGCTATAGTGGTTCAGACAACGCCGCTACCCGGCATGGAATCAATCGAACGGAGCAATCACCATGGCTAACTATTTCAACACCTTGAACCTGCGTCAGCAGTTGGCCCAGCTGGGCAAGTGTCGTTTCATGCAGCGCGAAGAGTTCGCGGACGGCTGCAACGTGCTGAAGGGCAAGAAGGTGGTGATTGTGGGCTGTGGTGCCCAGGGTCTGAATCAGGGTCTGAACATGCGCGACTCCGGGCTGGATATCTCCTACGCCCTGCGCAAGGCCGCCATCACCGAGAAACGAGCCTCCTGGCAGAAGGCTACCGACAACGGCTTCGCGGTCGGCACCTATGAAGAGCTGATCCCGACCGCCGATCTGGTGCTGAACCTGACTCCGGACAAGCAGCACTCCGACGTCGTGAAAACCGTGATGCCGCTGATGAAGCAGGGCGCCGCGCTGGGTTACTCCCACGGCTTCAACGTGGTGGAAGAGGGTCAGCAGATCCGCTCCGACATCACGGTCGTGATGGTGGCGCCCAAGTGCCCGGGCACCGAGGTGCGTGAAGAGTACAAGCGCGGTTTCGGCGTACCGACCCTGATCGCCGTTCACCCGGAGAACGATCCCAAGGGCGAAGGCATGGCCATCGCCAAGGCGTGGGCCTCTGCCACCGGCGGCGACCGTGCCGGCGTGCTGGAGTCCTCCTTCGTGGCAGAAGTGAAATCCGACCTGATGGGCGAGCAGACCATCCTCTGCGGCATGTTGCAGGCCGGTTCTCTGCTCTGCTACGACAAGCTGGTTGCCGAAGGCACAGACCCGGCCTACGCCGGCAAGCTGATCCAGTTCGGCTGGGAGACCATCACCGAAGCCCTGAAACAGGGTGGCATCAGTCTGATGATGGACCGCTTGTCCAACCCGGCCAAGCTGCGCGCCTTCGAGCTCTCCGAGCAGCTCAAGACCCTGATGCGCCCGCTGTTCGAGAAGCACATGGACGACATCATCGCCGGTGAGTTCTCCCGCGGCATGATGGCCGACTGGGCCGAAGACGATGCCAAGCTGTTCGGCTGGCGCGAAGAGACCGGCAAATCTGCCTTCGAAAACGCGCCGGCGTTTGCAGGCAAGATTGCCGAGCAGGAGTACTTCGACAATGGCGTGGTGATGGTGGCCATGGTCAAGGCGGGTGTCGAGCTGGCGTTCGAGACCATGGTGGCTTCCGGTATCTACGAGGAGTCTGCCTACTACGAATCCCTGCACGAGTTGCCGCTGATTGCCAACACCGTTGCCCGCAAGCGTCTGTACGAGATGAACGTGGTTATTTCTGACACCGCTGAGTACGGTAACTACCTGTTCGCCAACGCCGCCGTGCCCTTGCTGCGCGAGCACTTCATGCCGACCCTGAAAGCGGGCGATCTGGGTGCCAGCAAGGCGGAAGGGCAGAGCGTGGATAACCTGGCGCTGCTGGCGGCCAACGAAGCGACTCGCAACCACCCGATCGAGAAAATCGGTCAGGTACTGCGCGGTTATATGAAAGACATGAAACGCATCGCCGTCGGCGGTTAAGTCTGCATCGGGCAGGATGATGAAGGGGCGGGGATGACGATCCCCGTCGCCGGTCGGACTGGACACCCGACCGGCCAGCCAGAAAAATCAGCCTGACAGTCATAAAAAAGCCCCGCTCATCGAGCGGGGCTTTTGCATTCAGAAAGGCCGGATAAATCAGGCTTTCCACGCTTTCCAGGTGTTGATCAGACCGTTGGTGGAGCAGTCGTGGCTGGTGACAGCCTCGTTGTTGCCCAGCTCCGGCAGGATCTTGTTGGCCAGCTGTTTGCCCAGCTCCACGCCCCACTGGTCGAAGCTGAAGATGTTCCAGATTGCGCCCTGTACGAAGATCTTGTGCTCGTACATGGCGATCAGGGCACCCAGGGTTTTCGGGGTCAGGCTCTTGAACAGGATGGAGTTGGTCGGGCGGTTGCCTTCGAATACCTTGAACGGCACCAGATCCTTGACCTGCTCCAGGGTTTTGCCTGCAGCCAGGAACTCGGCTTCAACCTCTTCCTTGCTCTTGCCGAAGGCCAGCGCCTCGGTCTGGGCGAAGAAGTTGGCCAGCAGTTTCGGATGGTGGTCACCGATCGGGTTGTGGCTGATGGCCGGCGCCAGGAAGTCACAGGGGATCAGCTTGGTGCCCTGATGGATCAGCTGGTAGAAGGCGTGCTGGCCGTTGGTGCCCGGCTCACCCCAGATGATGGGGCCGGTCTGGTAGTCAACCGGCTTGCCGTTGCGATCCACGTACTTGCCGTTGGACTCCATGTTGCCCTGCTGGAAGTAAGCAGGGAAGCGGTGCATGTACTGGTCGTACGGCAGAATGGCTTCGGACTCGGCACCGTAGAAGTTGTTGTACCACAGGCCAATCAGCGCCAGCAGCACCGGCACGTTCTGCTCATAGGAGGCAGTGGCGAAGTGCATGTCCATCTCGAAGGCGCCTTGCAGCAGGGCTTCGAAGTTCTCGAAACCGACGGAGAGGGCGATGGGCATGCCGATGGCAGACCAGGAGGAGTAGCGGCCGCCAACCCAGTCCCAGAACTCGAACATGTTGTTGGTGTCGATGCCGAACTCGGCCACAGCCTTGCCGTTGGTGGAGAGGGCTGCGAAGTGCTTGGCAACGTGGGCCTTGTCACCGGCGATGTTGATGAACCAGTCGCGGGCGGTCAGGGCGTTGGTCATGGTCTCCTGGGTGGTGAAGGTCTTGGAGGCCACCAGGAACAGGGTGGTTTCCGGATCGATCTTCTTCAGGGTCTCGGCGATGTGAGTGCCATCGACGTTGGAGACGAAGTGCATCTGCAGGTGGTTTTTGTAGGGACGCAGTGCCTCGGTGATCATTACCGGGCCGAGATCGGAGCCACCGATACCGATGTTGACCACATGCTGGATCGCTTTGCCGGTGTAGCCTTTCCACTCGCCGGAGATGATCTTCTCGCAGAAGCCTTTCATCTTGGCCAGTACGGCGTTCACTTCCGGCATCACGTCCTTGCCGTCGCACTCGATGGGGCGGTCGGAGCGGTTGCGCAGGGCTACGTGCAGTACTGAGCGGCCTTCGGTCATGTTGATCTTGTCGCCATTGAACATGGCATCGATCGCGCTGCGAAGATCGGTCTCTTTGGCCAGATCAACCAGCAACTTGAGGGTTTCTTCGGTGATCAGGTTCTTCGAGTAATCAACCAGGATGTCGCCGCCGAAGGTAAGGGAAAACTTGTCAAAGCGCTTCGGGTCCTGCGCGAACAGATCCTTGAGTCGGGTCTCTTTGTTTGCAGCAAAGTGGGCTTCCAGTGCCTGCCAGGCCTGGGTTTGGGTTGGATTGATGTTTTTCATAGGATTCCTGAAATGCCAAGTTGTGTTTGAACCTTGCAGGCAAGGTCCCGCCAAACCTTATTATCCGAGCATTATAGCGAGCCGGCCGGGCGGCCCGTGTAACAGAGTTTTACCGATTGTCTTTTACCGCAATGGGGCAACCGTCGGGAGTATACAACCAGAACATCGGGATTATGAGTCACGAAAGCAAGGGGGATCTTGCGCTCGCTCATGATTGGGGCTGGCCCGCGGCTCTGAAATTGTTTTCATTCCGCCGGCCTGATTATGCAGCGGATGGCGCGCCAGAAATGACAATGCCAGCCCGAGGGCTGGCATTGTTGATTGCCGCTTTACCGCGATCACGCCTGCGGTTTTTGCATGTGCATCACCATCTGCGGGAAGGGAATTTCGATCCCTTCGGCATCAAAGGTGAGTTTCACCTTCTCGTGGAAGTCGAACCAGACACCCCAGTAGTCGCCGGTCTTGACCCACGGGCGCACCACGATATTGACCGAGGAGTCGGCCAGCGCGGCGACGGCGATGGTGGCAGCCGGATCTTTCAGGATGCGCGGCTCTTCGTTCACCAGACGCTCAAGGATCTGCTTGGCCTTGCGCAGGTCGGAGCCGTAGCCGATACCAAAGGTCATATCGACGCGGCGGGTATCCATGCGCGAGTAGTTGACGATGGTGCCGTTAAGGATGGCGGAGTTCGGTACTACCACCATCTTGTTGTCACCGGAGGTGAGGGTGGTGGTGAACAGCTGAACGGATTGCACCACGCCAGACGTGCCTGCCACTTCGATAAACTCGCCCGCCTTGATGGGGCGGAAGATGATCAGCAGGAAGCCGGCGGCAAAGTTGGAGAGCGAGCCTTGCAGCGCCAGACCGATGGCCAGACCGGCGGCACCGATGATGGCGACGAAGGAGGCGGTCTGCACCCCGACCCGGCCCAGCGCAGCGATCACCACGAACACCAGAATGGCGTACTTGAGGATGCTGCCGACGAAGTGGGTGACTGTGGTGTCGAGCTTGCGCGCCTGCATCACTTTTACCACGCCACCGCTGAGCAGATTGGCTGCGATATAGCCGACCAGCAGGGTGAGCAGGGCGGCCGCGATGTTGACGGCATACTCGATCAGCAGGCCCTGGTTATTGACCAGCCAGGTCTGCGCTTCGGTAATGATTTCGGGTTCCATAGGATGTCCTTTCGGGTGCTAAAGGTTTATGGCGCATGAATCTAACATCGCAGCGCGACAGTCCGGGTCGCATCTGGTGCTTATTTTACTGCCATAAAAAGCTGCCACAAAAAAGAAGGGAGGCCAAGGCCTCCCTTCTTCATGCTCGGTGAAAAGCGCTGCCGCTCAGCTCTGCAGCAGCTGGCTGCGGATAAACTGCCACTGATCCTCGAAGCCGGCGGTAGGCTTGAGTTTGAACTCGGAGCGGACAAACTGGCTGATGCGGCCCTCGGTATAGGCCAGCAGCAGATTGGCCAGCATGGTCTCATCGAGCTGGAAGCCCTGCCCCTCGCGCAGCCGCTTCTCCCGCAGTACCTGCTTGATCTGGGTCTCCAGCTTGTCAAACAGGATGCTGATGCGATCCCGCAGCCGGTCGTGCTCGCCCAACAGGGCATCGCCGTTGAGGATGCGGGTGATGCCGGGATTGCGCTCGGCGAACACCAGCAGTAGCTGCAGGATGTGGTGGCAGCGCGCCATGGTGTCTTTCTCTTCCGCCATGATCAGATTGACCCGTGACAGCAGGGAATCCTCGATAAAGTCGATCAGCCCTTCGAACATCCGCGCCTTGCTTGGAAAGTGTCGATAGAGGGCTGCTTCAGAGACGCCGACCTCGGCCGCCAGACGGGCCGTGGTGATGCGCTGGCCGGGACTGGTTTCCAGCATATGGGCGAGCGCCTGCAGGATCTGATCGCGCCGACTCTGTTTCTGATTACTGCTTGCCATGGATTCCCCTAAAAAAACAATGGCTTGATTCTGTTATTAGGCACCGCCCATCAGGCTGGTGTGGTCTGTTATTGGCGACCAGAAGAACCAAAACCGCCTTCACCCCGTTCGCTCTGGTTGAACTCATCGACCAGTTGGAAGCTGGCCTGAACTACCGGCATGATCACCAGCTGGGCGATGCGCTCGCCAGGTTGCATGGTGAACTCATCCTTGCCGCGGTTCCAGACCGAGACCATCAGCTGACCCTGATAGTCGGAATCGATGAGACCGACCAGGTTGCCCAGCACGATGCCGTGCTTATGGCCGAGACCGGAGCGGGGCAGAATGGTGGCACACAGACCCGGATCCTGGATGTGGATAGCCAGACCGGTCGGTACCAGAGTGGTATCGCCCGGAGCCAGAGTCAGCGGTGCATCCAGCAGAGCGCGCAGGTCCATGCCGGCAGAGCCGGGAGTAGCGTAGGCGGGCAGCGGGTACTCGGTACCGATACGGGCATCCAGAATCTTCAGTTCAATTTGTGTTGTCATGAATCGCTTTTTCAGTTGGATCTTGTGTTGGCGCCCCTCTTGGCAAGGCGGGGCGCCGTGAGTCTTGTTCTTTCGGGGCGCTTAGCGCCGATAGTGACACGCAATCAGGGCAACCAGATGACGGGCCAGCGTCAGCTTGTCGGCCAGCGGCAGAGGCGCCTGGCCCCCTTGCCAGAACACGGTCAGGGCGTTGTCATCGGCGTTGAAGCCTTGCCCCTCGCGGGATACATCGTTGGCGGCGATCATGTCCAACCGCTTACGCTGCAATTTATCGAGGGCGTATTGTTCCACATCCACGGTTTCGGCGGCAAATCCGACAGTGAAGGGTTTGTCTGAAAGGGCGCCGACGGCAGCAATGATGTCGGGGTTTTTCACCAGCTTCACCACCATCTGATCGTTGTCACCGCTCTTCTTGATCTTCTGGCTGGCAACCTGCTCGGGGCGATAGTCAGCAACCGCGGCGCAGCCGATGAAGAGGTCGCATTCGCCCACCCGGCTCATCACCGCCCGATGCATCTGCTCAGCGCTCTCGACATCGACGCGGGTGACCCCTGCCGGCGTGGCCAGCGCTACCGGACCGCTCACCAGCGTCACCTCGGCGCCCGCTTCACGAGCGGCGCGGGCGATGGCGTAGCCCATCTTGCCGGAGCTGTGGTTGCTGATGTAGCGCACCGGATCGAGGGCCTCGCGGGTCGGGCCGGCGGTCAGCAGCAGCTTGACGCCCGCCAGCAAGGGCTCGGCGGCCAGCTGCTGGCAGCAGCGCTCCACCAGTTCGAGGGGATCCAGCATCCGGCCCGGGCCTACATCGCCACAGGCCTGGCTGCCGGAGTCCGGCCCCCACAGCAGGACGCCGCGGCTGGCCAGGGTCTTGAGGTTGGCCTGGGTGGCTGCGTTGAGGTACATCTGCTGGTTCATGGCGGGCGCCAGGGCGACCGGTGCCGGGGTGGCCAGACAGAGGGTGGTGAGCAGTTCGTCGGCCATGCCGGCAGCCATGCGCGCCATCAGGTTGGCGCTGGCGGGGGCGATCAATACCAGATCGGCCCACTTGGCCAGCTCGATATGACCCATGCCCGCTTCGGCAGCCGGATCCAGCAGGCTGTCCGCCACCGGATGGCCGGAGACCGCCTGCAGGGTCAGCGGCGTGATGAACTCCTTGGCGGAGCGGGTCATCACCACCCGCACCTCGGCACCCTGATCTTTCAGACGGCGTACCAGCTCGGCACTCTTGTAGGCGGCGATCCCGCCGCTGACACCCAACAGGATGCGTTTATCGGCCAATCTCATCTGCTGTTTCTCTATCCGGCTCACTTTGACTGGTCGGCTAAGATACCACAGGCAGGGGATGACGACAGGGGTTGGCATCAAGGGGTTGTGGCGGGGAACACGCAAATATTTGCTATGTTTTTCCTCAACAGGGAGAGAGGAGAGACAAATGAGCATCAAGGAGTGGCCGGAAGATGAACGCCCCAGAGAGAAGCTGCTGCGACAGGGGCCGACGGTGCTCAGCGATGCCGAGCTGCTCGCCATCTTCCTGCGCACCGGCGTCAATGGCCTGAGTGCGGTCGATCTCTCCCGTAACCTGTTGAATCAGTTCGGATCGCTGCGCAATCTGCTGGGCGCGGATCAGCGCGCATTCTGCGAGGCACACGGCCTCGGCCCGGCCAAATATGCCCAGTTGCAGGCGGTGCTGGAGATGGCCAAACGCCATCTGGCGCAGCAGTTGCAGCGGGGCGATGCTCTCACCTCACCCCAGCTGACTCGCGACTATCTGCAGGCCCAGTTGCGGGATCGGCCGCGCGAGGTGTTTGCCCTGCTGCTGCTCGACAATCAGCACAGAGTCATTCAATTTGTTGAGCTTTTTTACGGCACAATCGATTCGGCGAGCGTCTGGCCAAGAGAAATCGTGCAGATCGCGCTCAAACATAATGCAGCCGCGGTGATTCTGGCGCATAATCACCCGTCCGGCGTCGCCGAGCCCAGTAGGGCCGACCGCCAGATCACGGATCGGATCACGGCCGCTTTGGCCCTGATCGATATCAGAGTGCTGGATCACTTGGTGATCGGTGATGGCATCACGGTTTCTTTTGCCGAGCGCGGTTGGCTATAACTGTGCTCTGGCACCGTATTAGTTGATCTTTGATCACGGATGCTGTATAAAATGCCGCCTTCTGTTTGCCCCGCAATCGAAGGCCAGCGGGGCAGATATTTGCTCGAGCAATGAAGTAAGATTTGGAGAGACTGACATGTCTAGAGTATGCCAAGTAACCGGCAAGCGCCCGGCAGTTGGTAACAACCGTTCGCACGCTAACAACGCTACCAAGCGTCGTTTCCTGCCGAACCTGCACACTCACCGTTTCTGGGTTGAGAGTGAAAAACGCTTCGTAAGCCTGCGCGTATCCGCAAAAGGCATGCGTATCATCGACAAGCGTGGCGTTGAAGTGGTTCTGGCTGAACTGCGCGCCAGCGGTGTTAAGGTATAAGGAATTAGATCATGGCTAAAGGTATTCGCGAGAAAATTCGCCTGAACTCCAGCGCCGGTACTGGTCACTTCTATACCACTACCAAAAACAAGCGCACCATGCCCGAAAAAATGGAGATCAAAAAGTTTGATCCCGTTGTTCGTCAGCATGTGATCTACAAGGAAGGCAAAATCAAGTAATTACTTGATGCTGCATTCCCAAAAACCCGGCCTTGTGCCGGGTTTTTTTATGCGCCGAATTCAGTACACTGCCGGTTCAAAGGGAGGCTTGCCATGTTCAAACTGAGCCGCAAAGGCTGGAACAATGTGATCATCGTGGTGGTACTGATCGTGATCACCCTGCTGCACCGGCTGGAACTGGCCCAGCAGGAGAACAGCGCCAAACGCGCGCGTCCACTGCTGCCGGAGGATGCGGTGGTGCTCACCTGGCAGGGGCCAAGCTGGCAGATTGAGCGGATCGGCCAGGGCTGGCGCAGCGGGCCGGATCTGGGGCTCGACAGCAATCAGCTGGCGGCCCATATCGAGCGCTGGCAGGGCTGGCTGCTGCCACCCGGCGAAGCGGTACGCGGTACCCCCGTTACCCTCAGGGTGTGGATTGCCGGGCAAAATGACCCGCAGACGATCGCCCTCTATCAGAACAGTGGCCAGTATGGTGCCCAGCTCCCCTCCGGCCTCTGGCTCTCCCTCACTGCCGAGCAGTATCGCGACCTGATGCGTCCTGCCCCCTGATTGTCCACCAGTCGACTCTGTTTGCGAGGTACCAATGCCTGAATTGCCAGAAGTAGAAGTCAGCCGGCAGGGGATCTCTCCCTGGCTTACCGGCATCAAGGTCACCCGAGTGGTGGTGCGCGATGGCCGCCTGCGCTGGCCGGTGCCCGGCGAAATTCAGGAGCTGGTGGATCTGGTGATCCATCGGGTGCGCCGCCGTGCCAAGTATCTGCTGCTGGAGACCGATTTCGGCACTGCCATCCTCCATCTGGGGATGTCCGGCAGCCTGCGGGTGCTGGATATCGGCACCCCGGCCGAGAAGCACGACCACGTGGATATCGAGCTGGAGAATGGCAAGCTGCTGCGGCTCAACGATCCGCGCCGCTTCGGTGCCCTGCTCTGGACCCGCGATCCGGCCGAGGCGCATACCCTGCTGGCCAAGCTGGGGCCGGAGCCGCTCACCGATGCCTTCAATGGTGATTACCTGCGTGAGCGTGCCAAGGGGCGCAGCACTGCCATCAAGCAGTTCCTGATGGACAATCAGGTGGTGGTCGGGGTGGGCAACATCTACGCCAACGAGGCGCTCTTTGCGGCGGGTATCCACCCCAAACGGGCAGCGGGCAATATCAGTGGCGAGCGGCTGGAGAAGCTGGTGGCCGAGATCAAGCGAGTACTGGCCGAAGCCATCAGGCAGGGCGGTACCACCCTCAAGGATTTCACCAGTGCCGACGGCAAGCCTGGCTATTTCGTGCAGCAGCTGCAGGTTTACGGCCGTGGCGGCCAGCCCTGTTTCCACTGTCAGACTTTGCTGAGTGAAGTGAAAATAGGCCAGAGAACCACGGTATTTTGCTCCCATTGCCAGCGTTAAGAGCACTTTTTCACCGAATTTGCGGAAAGTTGTAACAGCGTATTTCCCGGCTGTTGAAGATTTGCACAGTTGTCTCTAGTATCTCGATCGTTCAGGCGGTTTGAGAAATAAAAATGACTGTTAAATCAATAGACTGGGAATATTTATCCCGGCTGGAGCGCTATTGCGCAAAATCCATGGCCTGTTACCTCTATCCAGAGGGAAGCGAGCGCCAGACCTTCAATCGCGGCAAGTTCGTGCTGCGCAGCCTGCTTTACCGCGAGCAGCTGACCCGTGTCTTTACCCTGTTTCAGGCAGAGCCGCTCAAGGCGTTGCCGGCCCGTTATCCCGAGCTGCTCGACAAGCCGATGCGTCCCTATCGCTTCGCCAGTGCCAGTGCCCGCCAGCGGGCCGAGATGCTGGAAAACCACTATCAGCTGCAGCTGAGTTGCTATCCACAGCTGGTCGAGCCGCTCTATCTGGCGGGTGGCATCGAGCTGGGGCGTTATCCCCAGAGCGATTGCCGCATCGTGCTGCGCCATGACGGCACCTTCCGCCGCGAGGCCGAGCTGGCGCTCTCCATCATCGATAGCGAGGGGTTGCGTCTCTACAGCTGCGCCTTCTCGCTGGCTGGCAGCGCCGAGCAGCTGCATCTGGTGATCGGCTCCATGCAGGGGCCGGAACCCGGAGTGGCCAACGCGCAGGATAAGGTGCGCGAGCTGACCAAGGAGGGCCAGGGGCTACGGCCCAAATCCCTGCTGGTGCAACTGGTGCAGCAGCTGGCGCTGGCGATGGGCAGCGGCGAGGTGCTGGCGGTGCGCAAACGGGCCCACGTTTTTCAGGCCAAGCGTTACAGCAGCAAGCAGAAAGCCAACCTGCAAGCCGATTACGACGAGCTGTGGCAGGAGTTTGGCGCGCAGGATGTGGATGCCAACTTTGTTGCCCTGCAGCTGCAGCCGCGCAAGCCGCTGGAGGAGATCGCCTCCAAGAAGCGGGCCATGTACCGGCGCCGTTACGAGTGGCTCGATCAGCTGGAGCTGGCGATCCGCGAGCAGTTTGCCCGCCGCTAGGCGTGCAGTGCGTTGATGCAACAAGGGCTACCCGCGGGTAGCCCTTGTTCGTTTCTGCCCATCAGGGGAGGGATTAGCGCTGCTGCTGTTTGGCGGCGATGGCCTGCGCCACCACGGGGTCGACAAACTGGCGGATGTCGCCACCGTGCAGCGCCACCTCTTTCACCAGAGTGGAGGAGATAAAGGAGTTCTCCTCGGCCGGGGTGAGGAAGACGCTCTCAAGCGTGGGCATCAGGCGGCGGTTCATGTTGGCCAGCTGGAACTCGTACTCGAAGTCGGAGACGGCGCGCAGGCCGCGGATCAGCACGTTGGCCTGATGCTCTTTGGCAAAATCGACCAGCAGCCCGGAGAAGCCGACCACCTTGACGTTGGGAAGCTGGCTGGTCACTTGCTGGACAAGCTGGACACGTTCCGCCAGATCGAACAGCGGGCGCTTGCTCGGGCTGTTGGCGACGCCGACGATCACCTCGTCAAACAGCTTGGCGGCGCGGCCGATCAGGTCGGCATGGCCATTGGTAACGGGATCAAATGTCCCGGGATAGATCACCCTGGTAGTCATCTTTGCGGTCCTGCAACCTGGAAATTTGGTCGCATTATAAGGTCGTCGCTTGAGAATAGCAGTGCATCAGGCAAGAATACGCCATCGCGCATCAAGCCTCCCTGCATTGGTGACAGGGAGCAAAGGGATTTTTTATGAAACGTATTCTGGTCGTTCGCAATGACAAGATTGGTGACTTCATGCTGGCGTGGCCGAGCTTCGCCATGCTCAAAGGCTCCATGGAGTGTCATGTGACTGCCCTGGTTCCGGCCTACACGGCCCCGCTGGCCCGGCTCTGCCCCTGGATTGACGAGGTGATCATCGATCCGGGCGTGCGAGCCGACAAGGAGCAACAGCGGGCACTGCTGGCCCGGATCAAGGCGGCGGCGTTCGACGCGTCCATCTGCCTCTTCTCCAACTCCCGCAACGCCATGCTGGTGTGGAAGGCACACATCCCTTACCGGCTGGCGCCGGCGACCAAGCTGGCGCAGGTGCTCTACAACCAGCGTCTGGTGCAGCGCCGCTCCCGCTCCCAGAAGCCGGAGTCCGAGTACAATCTGGAGCTGATCCGTCGCTTCCTGACCGATCATCAGGTCGCCGTGGTGGAGCCCAGGACTCCCTTCCTCAGTTTCGATGAGGCGAGCCTGCAGCAGGTGCGCGAGCAGCTGGCGGCCAAGCTCAAGCTCGATGCCAGCCGCCCCTGGCTGATGGTACACGCCGGCAGCGGTGGTTCGGCCAACAACCTCTCCATCGAGCAGTACGCCCGCATCATCATCAAGCTGAACCAGGCCTGCCCCGAGCTGCAGTGCGTGCTCACCGCTGGCCCTGGCGAGGAGAAGATGGCCGAACAGCTGGCGGCCGAGCTACTGGCCCACGGTGGCAACGGCTGGATCTACCGCTCCAGCGACGGTCTGCCGATGTTCTGTCAGGTGCTGGCCAACGCCGCTTTGTTTATCGCCGGCAGTACCGGCCCGCTCCATATCGCCGGGGCGCTCGACGTGCCGACCATCGGCTTCTTCCCGATGCGCCGCTCCGCCACCCCGCTGCGCTGGAAGCCCCTCAACAGCGAAGGACGTCACCTCGCCTTCAGCCCGCCCGAGGACAGCGACCATCCGGAGGATATGAGCCAGCTCGATCCCAAGGCCATGGTGCCGGAGATGGCCCGCTGGGCGGCGCCCTTCTGGCGCAAATAACCTATGTAGCAATGCAGACAGGGCCCCGCGGGGCCCTGTTTTGTATGGTGATGATCGCCGCTGATAGACCCGCAGATCGGACATTGCCCCCGACAGCCCTTTTACGCCCCTCTCAGTACCCCGCTGACACGGTTCCTGCCGGTATAAGCTGGAGTTGGGTCATGTAAGCAAAAACCATAAATTCAGCTTATAGCGATCGAGTTAACCCCTGTCGCCTCCTGTCATGGCCATTGCGCGCCCTGCAAGGGCTCCGCCCGATCTGCCACCATGCAATTCGCCCCTTGTTCCGCTGGAACAAGGGGCGAATTGACGAACTTGCGGTGGGGGACGGCGCTACTCCGGCTGCTGCGGTTGCTGGCGCACCCAGAGGTCGGCGTATTTGACGAAGGTGGAGTGGGCGGAGAGGATCGCCAGCAGCAACCCCTGCTTGCCATCGAGGAAGCCTGCCTTGAGCAGATACATCTTGATGAAGCAGCCGACGGCATGCATCAGCCCCTGACTGAGGGAGCCCTTCTTGCCGCGAGCGGTGCGCTGATCGGCCCAGGCGCGGGCATAACCGGCCGATTTGACCAGATAGTGCTCCAGATCCCGATAGGTAAAGTGGTGCAGGTCGCCGTAGAGGTTGACGATCTTCATGTTGGCGCGCACTTCCACCTTCTCGTGCACCAGCGCCTCGTTGTAGCTGGTGAGTGCCTTGGGATAGAGGCGCAGCACCCGATCCGGATACCAGCCACTGTGGCGGATAAAGCGGCCAAAGACCCAGGAGAGGCGCGGCAGCGAGTAGATGGTGTCGCTGGCCGGATTGGCCATCACGTTGGCGATGGCGGTTTTCAGCTCGGGGGTGAGTCGCTCGTCGGCATCCAGCCACAGTACCCAGTCGGACTGCACATGGGACTGGGCCAGTCGGCGCTGCTTGCCAAAACCGGGCCACTTGGCGTTGACGAAGAAACGGGCACCAAATTCGGCGGCGATGGCCGGGGTCTCGTCCTGACTGCCGGAGTCCAGAATGACGATCTCGTCCACCAGTCCGTCGAGGGAGGCGAGGCACTTGCGCAGGTTGTCGGCTTCATTCTTGACGATCAGAACGGCAGCCAGAGTCGGTTTTTTCACGAAATGGGGCTCTCGGTTGTTGCCCGTCTGGCGGGACATGCTCGAATTGGCGCCCATTCTAGCCTAAAAGCGTGGCCGGGGCATGACCCGGGTGGCGGCTGGCCGAGGCGACTACCAAGGATCTTCTGTTATTTATCCGACCATTCTTGGGGCATAATCTCGCCCAGTGATGATTAACCGCCGGGCCAGACCCGAGAGAAGACGCGTAATGAAAATATTGGTGATCGGCCCCTCCTGGGTCGGCGACATGGTGATGTCCCAGAGTCTCTACAAGGCGATCAAGGCCAACCATCCGGAGAGCGAGCTGCACGTGATGGCCCCCGCCTGGTGCTGCGCCCTGCTGGAGCGGATGCCGGAGGTGGACAAGGCGATCACCATGCCCCTCGGCCACGGTGACTTCAAGCTGGTGGCGCGCCGCCGCCTCGGCAAACAGCTGGCAGCCGAGAAGTACGATCAGGCCATCGTCCAGCCCAACTCCATGAAGTCGGCGCTGATCCCCTGGTTTGCCCGCATTCCGGTGCGTACCGGCTGGAAAGGGGAGCACCGCTTCGGCCTGCTCAACGATATGCGCAGCAACAAATCCGCCTTCCCGCTGATGGTGGAGGGCTATCTGGCGCTCGCCTATCCCAAGGCGCAGATGAAGAGCCGGGCCGATATTCCGACAATTCCCCACCCCTCTCTGCACGTCGATCTGGTCAACCAGAGCAAGGCACTGGAGCGACTGGGGCTGGATCGCGCCCGTCCGGTGCTGGTGCTCTGCCCCGGTGCCGAGTTCGGCCCGGCCAAGCGCTGGCCGGAGGGACACTACGCCGTGGTGGCCCAGCAGCATCTGGACGAAGGGTGGCAGGTGTGGATCTTCGGCTCCAACAAGGATGTGCCGGTGGCCAATACCATCCGGGATCGGGTCAACCTGCTGACTCGCCCCAACTGCCACGTGCTGGCGGGAAAGACCAGCCTGCACGAGGCGATCGATCTGATGGCGCTGGCCAGCCGGGTCATCTCCAACGACTCCGGCCTGATGCACATCGCCGCCGCCCTCAACCGGCCGCTGGTGGGCGTCTATGGCTCCACTTCGCCGCTCTACACCCCGCCGCTGGCGGATCGGGTCGAGATCGTCCACACCGACATCGAGTGCCGCCCCTGCTTCAAGCGCACCTGCAAGTTCGGCCATCTCAAGTGCCTGATCGACCTGGCGCCGGAGCAGGTGGTCGATGCCTGCAAGAAGCTGGAGCAGAGTCAGTAAGATGCCCTACCGTCTGCTCTACAACCTGCTGATCCATCTGGGATTGCCGCTGGCGCTGCTGGCCCTCTACAAGCCGAAGAAAGGCAAGCCCGGCTTTGGCAAGCGCTGGGCCGAGCATCTCGGGCGGCTGCCCGCCACCGAACAGGAGGCGCCGCTCTGGATCCATGCGGTGAGCGTGGGGGAGACGCTGGCCATCACGCCGCTCATTCGCGCCCTCAAGGCGGAGCGGCCCGATCTGCCGATCCTGCTCACCACCACCACCCGCACCGGCGCCGATCAGGCTGCCAAGCTGGGGGATCTGGTGATCCATCGCTACGCGCCGCTCGACTACCCCTGGGCCATTGCGGCCTTTCTCGACACCTTCAAGCCGCGCGCGCTCTGGGTGATGGAGACCGAGCTGTGGCCTAACTGGCTGGCCGCCTGCGAGGCGCGCCACCTGCCGGTGACCATCATCAACGCCCGCCTCTCCGAGCGTTCCTGCCAGCGTTATGCCCGCTTCCACGGCGCTTTCGACGCACTGAGCCGGCCGTTGACCCATCTGCTCTGTCAGCATCAGGATGACGCCGACCGCTTCGCCCGCCTCGGCATCGAGCGTTCGCGGCTGGCGGTGACCGGCTCCATCAAGTTCGACATCCAGTTTGGTGACGAGGTGCAGACCAAGGGGCGCGCCCTGCGCCAGCAGCTGGGCGCCGAGCGGCCGGTCTGGATCGCCGCCAGTACCCATCTGGGTGAGGATGAGCAGGTGCTGGCCGCCTTCGATCTGCTGCTCAAACGCCATCCCGACGCGCTGCTCATTCTGGTGCCGCGCCACCCCGAGCGGTTCGACCGGGTGGCCGAGCTGTGTGCCCCTTACGGCTGCGTGCGGCGCACCAGTCATGCTGCGGTTGGAGCACAGGATAAGGTCTATCTCGGCGATACCATGGGCGAGCTGCCGCTGATGCTGGCGGCGGCCGATGTGGCCTTCGTTGGCGGCAGTCTGGTGAAGATCGGCGGTCACAACCTGCTGGAGCCGGCGGCCCTCGGCAAGCCTTGCCTGACCGGCCCTGCCTACTTCAACTTCAGCGACATTACCCGCCAGCTGGTGGCTCAGGGGGGCGCCGCCATCGTGGCCAATGCCGCCGAGCTGGGCGAGCGGGTGAGCCAGCTGTTTGCCGACGGCAACGCCCGCCGCGAGATGGGGGAGCAGGCCCGCGCCGTGGTGCTGCGCAATCAGGGTGCGCTGGCACGTACTCTCTCGCACTGCCTCACTGCGCTGGAGAACGACTGAGTGTCAGCCTTTCATACAGCCCGGCCATAAAAAAACGGAGCGCGATGCGCTCCGTTTTGTTTTTGGCGGTGACCGGAATTAGCGAACGATCAGCCCCAGCAGGATGCCGACCACACCGAAGTCGGAGTCGCTGAAGGTGGTGTTGGCAAAGCCGAGGTCGCCCAGCACCGGCAGCAGGAACACCGGCAGAATGGTGAGCAGCAGCAGGCCGTTGGCGAAGGAGCCCAAAATGGCGCCGCGACGACCACCGGTGGCGTTGCCGAAGACCCCGGCAGCGGCGCCGACGAAGAAGTGCGGTACCACGCCCGGGATGATGACGGTCAGGCCCATGGCGTAGAGCAGCGCCATCCCCACCAGACCGGCGGCAAAGCTCGACAGGAAGCCGATCAGCACGGCGTTGGGGGCGTAGGGGAAGACGATGGGGCAGTCGAGTGCCGGCTTGGCGTTCGGTACCAGTTTGTCTGAGATACCCTTGAAGGCCGGTACGATCTCGGCGATGACCATCCGCACACCTTGCAGGATGACGTAGACGCCCGCCGCGAAGGTGATGGACTGCATCAGGGAGAACATGAACCAGTGCTTGCCCTTGGCGACGCTGGAGACAAACTCGGGGCCGGCGAAGGCGGAGGTCACCAGGAAGATGATGCCCATGGTGAAGGAGATGGCCACCGGGGTATCGCGCAGGAACAGCAGGCTCTTGGGTACCTGCACATCTTCGCAGCTGTGGGCCTTGTTGCCGAACTTGGCGCCGATCAGGGCGGAGAGCACGTAGGAGCAGGTGGAAAAGTGGCCCAGTGCCACGTCATCTGAGCCGGTGATCTGCTTCATGAAGGGGTGGGCGATGGCCGGGAAGAAGACCATGGCGACGCCGACCACCAGACTGCCCACCGCGATCAGCGGCACGCCGCTCATGCCGCCGGCAGAGAGGATCACCGCCACCATCATCGACATGAACAGGGTGTGGTGACCGGTCAGGAAGATGAATTTCCACGGAGTCAGACGGGCGATCAGGATATTCACCAGCATGGCGAAGAACATGATCATCGCCATCTCCTTGCCAAACGAGGTTTGGGCGATGGAGACGATGGCCTCGTTGTTGGGGACGACCCCCTTGATGCCGAAGGCGTGCTGGAAGATAACGGCGAAGTCACCCAGCGAGTTGATCACCAGGGTGGCACCGGCCCCCAGAATGACGAAACCCATGATGGTTTTGACCGTGCCCTTGATGCACTCGGTCACCGGTTTCTGCTGGGCAATCAGGCCGATAAGCGCGATCAGGCCGACCAGCACGGCGGGCTCGGACAGCACGTCAAACATCAGAAAGTTGAAAAATTCCATGGTCAGCTCCTGGCAATGGAAGATGCGGCCCGCAGGCCGCATGGAGGATCCTTAGAGGGCGCCCAGTTCGCGCAGGGCGGTGGCGAGCTTCTCTTTCATCGCGGCCTTGTCGACCATGTTGTCGAGGGCCACCAGACGGCCGTTGACGCCCATGGATTGCAGCTGCTCGGCGATGTCGCGGGTGGCGACAAAGATCTCGGCGGTTTCGCTGCCGGCGGAGGCCAGATCGCGGTGATCCACCTCGGCGGTGACAGCCAGCTCTTTCAGGATGCTCTTGATGCTCATCTCCATCATCAGGCTGGTGCCCAGACCGTGACCGCATACAACCAGAATTTTCATTGTCTCTTCCTCTGTCAGGTGCGCCGTGGCGCAGATCAGTAGCGCGCCAGAATGCGCAGGATGTCGTCTTTGGTGTCGGCCGCAATGATGGCCGCCACGTCCTCTTCATTCATAAACAGCTCGGCCAGCTGGGCGATGGTCTCCACGTGGGAGTTGCTGTCGCTGGCGGCCAGGGTGATCAGCAGCCGGATCGGGTCGTTGCCCTGGGAATCAAAGTTGACCCCCTGCTTGATGACGGTCAGCCCCAGACCCAGCCGGTTGACTCCGTCCTCGGGGCGAGCGTGGGGCATCGCCAGACCGGGGCCCAGTACGTAGTAGGGGCCGAGCTCCTCATGAGAGCGAAACAGCGCCGCCACGTAGGAGGGTTCGATGGTGCCATTGGCCAGCAGGGGCGCCGTGGCCAGCTCGATGGCGTGGCGCCAGTCGCGGGCTGCGGGTTCGATGCGGATGACATCCTCGGTCAGCAGTTGAGTCAGCATGGTAGTGATCCGGCTAGTTAAGATGGCGCCAATCTATCGATCTTGCGGTGGTGATACTGTGAGGGTGATCGCGAAAGTTAGCGCTATCAGATAGCGCTAACATGAAACTGTGATAGCGCTATCACTTCACCCATTAACGGGAGCCATCCTGCCCCTGCGGTAGGGGAAAGAGAGTAGAATCGGCCCTGAGCAAATAGTCAGTGGCGCTCTTTTGCCTTAAAGTGAGCAGCCGCAAGCCGAGGAAGGGATGGATGTCAGAAGCGAAAAAGCGCCGTAGCACGGGTCGGGTGACCCTCAACGATGTGGCCCAGCTGGCCGGAGTGGGGGCCATGACGGTCTCCCGTGCCCTGCGCACCCCCGAACTGGTCTCCGACAAGATGCGCGAGCGTATCGAAGCCGCGGTGGAAGAGCTCGGCTATATCCCCAATCGTGCCGCCGGTGCGCTGGCGTCGGGTATCTCCCAGACCATAGTGGTCATAGTGCCCAGTCTGGCGGATGCCGGTTGTGGCGAGATGATTGCGGGCCTGCAACAGGCCCTGCTCGACGAGGGTTATCAGATCATGCTGGGGGATGCCCAGCATCTGAAACAGCAGGAAGAGAGCTTGCTGACCAGCTTCTTGCAGCACAATCCGGCGGCGGTGGTGCTGTTTGGTGGCGATCCCGGCGAGACGATCCGTGCCCGCCTGAAAGCTGCCCGTTTGCCGGTGGTGGAGGTGGGTGCCATGGCCCGCAGCCCCATCGACATGAATGTGGGAGTCTCCAACTTCGATGCTGGTTATGAGTTGACCCGCCACCTGATCGAACGTGGCTATCGCAATATCGGTTTTCTCTGTGCCCGTCAGGAGCAGTGGATGCTGCAACAGCGGATGCAGGGCTGGCACAAGGCGCTGCTCGACAACTACCTCTCTCCCGATGCCATCATCAACACCTCGGAGCGCCCCAACTTCAGCACGGGGGCGACCATGCTGGGTGAATTCCTGCTGCGCTGGCCAGAGCTCGATGCACTTATCTGCGTCAACGACGAGCTGGCGGCCGGCGTGCTGTTCGAGTGTCAGCGTCGCCATTTGAATGTGCCGGGCAAACTCGCCATCGCCGGATTTGATGATCTGGATGTGGCGCGCGCCTGTTATCCGACCCTGACCTCGGTTCGGATCCCCTATCGCAAAATGGGGCAGGAGGCCGCCGGGCTGATCCTGCGCCAACTGGCCGGAGAGCTGGTAACCGGTACGGCACTGGCTCTCGATTTTCAGCTGCAAAAGCGCCAAAGCAGCTAACCGTTCCGTTTCAATCCCCATCAAAGAGGCAACCATGTTCAAGGCTCTGTTACTGGAAAACCAAGACGGCAAGACCATTCCGACCCTGACCCGACTGACCGAGAGCCAGTTGCCGGAGGGAGAGGTGCGGGTAGCGGTGAGCTACAGCTCCATCAACTACAAGGACGGGCTGGCCATCACCGGCAAGGGCAAGATTGTGCGTCAGTGGCCGCTGGTGCCCGGCATCGACTTCGCCGGTACCGTGCTCGAGTCTGCCGACAGCCGCTATCAGCCCGGCGACAAGGTGGTGCTGACCGGTTGGGGCGTGGGCGAAGGGCACTGGGGCGGCATGGCCGAACAGGCGCGGGTCAAGGGCGACTGGCTGGTGCCGCTGCCCGCCGGGCTCGATGAGCGGCAAGCCATGTGCATCGGCACCGCCGGACTTACCGCCATACTCTGCGTGCTGGCGCTGGAAGAGGCGGGCATTACCCCGGCAAGCGGTGAGGTGCTGGTCACCGGTGCGGCAGGCGGTGTGGGGGCCACCTCGGTCGCCCTGCTGGCGGCCCTTGGCTATCAGGTGGCGGCGCTGACCGGCCGCCCCGAAGAGCAGGGTGCCATGTTGACTGCGCTCGGTGCCAGCCGCATCGTGCCGCGCAGCGAGCTTCTGGAGCCTGCCAAACCGCTGGAGAAACAGTTGTGGGCCGGTGCCATCGATACTGTCGGCAGTCAGGTACTGGCCAAACTGCTGGCCCAGATGAACTACGGCGGTGCCGTGGCCGCCTGCGGGCTGGCGGGGGGCTTCGATCTACCGACCAGCGTGATGCCCTTTATCCTGCGCAATGTACGGCTGCAGGGGGTCGATTCGGTGATGTGCCCGCTGGCACGTCGTCAACTGGCGTGGCAGCGACTGGCACGGGATCTGCCAGCCAGCTTCTTTGCTCAGGCGGTCACCGAGATCGGGCTGGAGCAGGTAGTCGAGGCTGCCGAGGCCATCACGCTGGGTCAAATCGCGGGGCGCACTCTGGTCAAACTTTGAACTCTGACGACTGGCGAGCCCGACATTTCCGGATAAAATTGGATTGCGGGTGAACTATCCAAGGAGAGTGAAGATGGGTGGACACAAGCCGGATTACGACTCGTCAGACGATGATTGGGAGCCGGAATCCTGGGAAGAGGAGCTGGATCAGTGGGAAGACGAAAGCTGGCAGGATGATGACCCTTTCGATGACCAGTGAACCACAGCATTGAATGAACAGGCGGGCATTGTGCCCGCCTGATTTTTTTTGCGGCGCTCACAGGGCTGGCGTGTGCCTCTTGTGGTCACCGGGTGGCTGGATAAGAATGAACTGCTCAAACGACACTCAAGGATGACTATGCGACTCACCATCATACTGCTGGCAGCCCTGCTGGGTGGCTGCGCCTCCAACAACGATCCCTGCGAGAAGGTGTGGAGCGATGTCGGGGAGGCGGATGGCAAGGTGGGGTTCACCGCCGATCGGGTCGAGTTCCATCAGGCCCAGTGCGGCAAGAAGGTGGATAGCGAACTGTGGGAGCAGGGACGCCAGAAAGGGCTGGCCTGGTATTGTCGCCCGGAGCACCTCTATCTGGCCGGCCGCTCCGGTGGAGAGTATCGCGGCGTTTGCCCGAACGACATGCAGGCCCGCCGGCTGTTCGAACAGGGACGGCAGGGGTGGACGGATCAATAACGTCCTGACGGGGAGGCGTTACTCCTCTTTCAGCCGCAGCGGCTGGCAGAGGTAGCCTTTCTCGTTGGCGCTGCGGGCACATTTGCCGCAGACGAATTTGGGCTTGCGGATTATCTTGCGCAGCGCTTTGAGATCAGTGGGGATTTCGTGGCGGCGCCACTCACACAGGGTCTTGCTGCCCATAACGATTACCTCTACGACTCGACGGGCGTATTGTAATCAATTTTCATTTCGAATAAACGACAAACCCGCCAGCCGGGGAGAATCCCTGCTGGCGGGTTTGCGAATGAAACGTTACTGGTAGAGGAATTTGGTGAAGATGAGCTCGCGCACCGCTTTCTTGCCGGTCTCTTTCACCAGCAGCTCGTTTGCCTTGGCTTCGCACTCCTTGCGCAGCTCTTCGCGGCTGACCAGAGACTTGATCTGGTCAGCACTCTTGCTGCCCATCAGGCGGATGATGGCGTCGCGGATCAGCGGATCATGCTGCTCCAGCAGCTTGAGGTCGCCCTCGTTGGCTGCCATCAACTCTACCGTCACCCGGACGTAGCCAAGGGTTTTGCCATCGCTCAGGTAGTTGGTGATGATGTCCGGATCGAGCAGGTGATAGTAGAAGCCGGGTTTGGGAGCGGCGGCCGCTTCTCCCTCTGCGGGCGGCTCCTCTCCTCCGGAGGCATAGACCTGAAGTGCACCGCAGCTCAGCAACAATACCAGCAGAAATTTGAATAGCTTCATATGGATGGCTCATCAGCAAGAGATACCCCATTTTTGATGCTGCCATCGGGGCCGTCAAGCACGGATGTTCTTACATTTCGCGATTGATTTACGGATAATAAACCGGATTTTAACCTGAACACGGAAATCTCTGGATGGTGATGTTGTGAAGTCCGAGTTGACTGTTCCCCTCACACTCTCGGGTAGCTGGCTGGCTCCGGAAAGTTGTGAATTGCCAGCCTCGCTGCGCCCCTGGTTGCTGGAGCCGGGCTCAATGACCCGGCGGCTGCGCCAGCACAATAGCCACTTTTCGGTGGAGTGGCTTGGCAATCATCAGGTCTCTCTCACTGCCGATGAGCAGTGGCTGGTGGATGCGCCCACCCCGGCCGGGATCTGCCGCGAGGTGATCCTGCACGGCGATCGGGGGCCGGCGGTTCTGGGCTGGACCCTGTTTGCCGATGTGGCGCTGGAGGGAAGCGGGCTGGCCGATCTTGGCGAGCAGCCGCTCGGCGAGCGGATATTCGGCCACGAGCCGGCGCGGCGCGATCATCTGCAAGTGGCGCGCTTCGAGATCGCCGCCAACCCCCGCTGTCCGGCAGCCGTGGTCTGGGGGCGCCGCTCCCGCCTGTTTCTGGGGCCGTGGCCACTGCTGGTGCACGAGCTGTTTCTGCCTTCTCTCGTCTGTAACAAGGAGCTGGAGTGAATCTGTTGACCAAGGAGCGAGGGCTGGCCTATATGCAGTTGGCTCGCATCGACAAACCCATCGGTACCCTGCTGCTGCTGTGGCCCACCCTCTGGGCGCTCTGGCTAGCGGCAGGTGGTGTCCCCAATCTCTGGAACCTCATCGTTTTTGCCGTGGGCGTTTTTCTGATGCGCTCGGCTGGTTGCGTCATCAACGACTATGCGGATCGCGACTTCGATGGCCATGTCAAACGCACCTCCGGGCGCCCGCTGCCGACCGGCAGGGTCGATCCACGCGAGGCGCTGGCGCTCTTCTTCGTGCTGGCGCTCATCTCGTTTGCTCTGGTGCTGACCATGAACCCGCTCACCATCAGCCTGTCGTTTATCGCTCTGTTGCTGGCGGTCTGCTACCCCTTCATGAAGCGGCTCATCTCCAACCCGCAGTTTGTGCTCGGGCTGGCCTTCTCCTGGTCGATCCCCATGGCTTATGCGGCGCAGGCCAATGCTCTGCCCCTGGTTGCCTGGCTGCTCTTCCTGGCCAACCTGCTCTGGACCATCGCCTATGACACCCAGTACGCCATGGTGGATAGGGACGATGACCTCAAGCTCGGTCTCAAATCGAGCGCCATCCTGTTTGGCCGCAACGACAAGCGGATCATCGGGGCGTTGCAACTGGGCACCCTGCTGATCATGCTGGTGGTTGGCCAGCTGATGGCGCTGGGGGGCTGGTATTACTGGGGATTGCTGGGGGCTGGCGTGCTCTTCGTCTACCAGCAGCGGCTGATCCGCGAGCGTGAGCGTGAAGCCTGCTTCAAGGCGTTTCTCAACAACAACTATGTAGGGGCGCTGATCTTCATCGGCGTGGTGCTCGATTACCTGCTGGCGTGACCTGTTCCCGCGCAAACTCCGATAAAAAGAAGGCCGCATCATGCGGCCTTCTTTGTTTGCGTTGCAGATCAGAGCTGGTTGCCCGCCTGAATGGTACGGCGGATCTTGTTGCTCAGCAGCGGCACTATGTTGTCGGCCAGAGCCTGGAAGCGGCCGAGATCCGGCTTGCAGTCGGAGGAGAAGTAACCCTCCTTGCGCAGGGTGTGGATCAGGGTGCTGAACAGCTTCTGGTCGAAGAACTCGGGGGCGTTGATGCCGTGCAAAGTGCCGAGGCGCTCTGCCATCATCAGGCCGTCCGCTTCCAGCTGCTCCGCCTCGATATGGGGCTGGGCCAGCACCCGGGTCAGCACGATGGCGTAGCGCTGCAGGGTCTCCTGAATGCTCTCCGCCAGCAGCAGCAGGCGCATCTGGTTGGCCGGGTTGACCCAGTAGCCGCCATCGCGCGCCTCGATGAGTTGCTGACGCTGCAGTTCGGCCAGCAGGGCCTCGACCAGCTCCGGCAGCTCATCTTCTTCGTAGCGCAGGAACAGCTCGGTCTTGAGCAGCGGATAGATGTCGATGCAGCGGGCCAGCAGCTCGCTGTGGGAGATCCCTTCGCAGCGCTCGATCAGGGCTGCTACCAGCGAGGGCATGGCGAACAGGTGGAGGATGTTGTTGCGGTAGTAGGTCAGCAGGATCGCCTGATAGCGGTCGAGACTGATGATCTGGCCCAGCTTGTCCTCGCTCACCTCGAACTTGTTGAGCTCCATCGCCTGATCCAGCAGGGTAGCGGCATCTTCGGCCGGCATGGTGCTGTGCGGGCTGTAGGGCACCTGCTTGAGCAGATCCAGATAGGTGTTGAGCTGGGCCTGCAGTTCGTCGCGGGTCAGGGCGTGACGCTCGGCGGCCAGCAGTGCCAGCGCGCTCAGGGTCAGGCCATTGACCGCGGCAGCCCCGTTGATGCGAGTCATCAGCAGCTCGGCCAGTTCGTTGACGGTACCCGCCATCCACTCCGGACGCTCCTCTTCCCCGATGTGTTGTTTCCAGTCGGGAATATGCTCGCTCAGGTAGCTGTTGAGGGTCAGCGGTTCGCCGAAGTTGACGAAGCCGCGGCCGTAGTTGCGCAGTTTGCGCAGGATGCCGAGCACCTGCAGGAAGCTCTCTTTCTCCTTGCGGCTGCCCTTGAGCTCGTTGTGGTAGGTGTTCACCTCCATCACGTGCTCGTAACCCAGATAGACGGGCACCAGAGTGACCGGTCTGTCCAGCCCGCGCATCATCGCCTGCAGGGTCATCGCCAGCATGCCGGTCTTGGGTGGCAGCAGGCGACCGGTACGGGAGCGGCCACCCTCGGTGAAGTACTCCACCGAGTAACCCTTGGCGAACAGCAGGTTGAGGTATTCACGAAATACCGTGCTGTAGAGCGGGTTGCCCTTGAAGGTGCGGCGGATGAAGAAGGCGCCGCCGTGGCGGAAAATCGGGCCAGCCGGCCAGAAGTTGAGGTTGATGCCCGCCGCGATATGGGGCGGTACCATCCCCTGGTGATAGATGACGTAGGAGAGCAGCAGGTAGTCCATGTGGCTGCGGTGGCAGGGGACATAGACGATCTCGTGCCCTTCCTGTGCCAGCTGGCGTACCTTCTCGGCGCCGTTGACGGAGAGCCCGCGGTAGAGCTTGTTCCACAGCCAGCCGAGGAAACTCTCGCCGAGACGGATCAGCCGATAGGAGAAGTCGGAGGCGATCTCGTCCATATAGCCGTGAGCCCGCTTCTTGGCTTTCTCGAGGCTGATCCCTTCGCGCTGGGCCTCCTCTTCAATCGCCTGCTGGATCACTTCGGAGTCGAGCAGCTGTTTGAACAGCAGGTGGCGGTTCGGCAGTTTCGGGCCGGTGGCGGCCAGCTGCTGGCGGCTGAAATGGGTACGAGCCACCCGCGCCAGTTTGTGGGCGATCCCTTCGTCGGTGCCATGTTTGTCCGCCATATAGCGCAGGGAGAGCGGCGGCGAGAAGCGCACCAGATTCTCGCGACCTTTGAGGATCACGATGAGCGCTTTCTTCAGTCGGTTCGGCGCCAGACTGCTGATGATGTTCCAGCCGGATGCCTCTTCGCCTTCCCGACCCGGCGCACGACCCCAGAACAGGGTGACGGGCACCACCTGGATATCCAGCTCGGGATCCTGCTTGTGCAGATCCAGCAGCTGGTGGAACTCCTGCAGGAAGGGGAGCGGTTTGCTGCGTTTGCCAAACAGGGGAGGCGGACGATCCAGACAGACATAGCGCGGCAGCAGCTGGCCGTTAAGCTCCAGCGGGGTGAAGGGGCCGGGCAGACCGAGATCCTCACAGCATTGCTGCAGGGTCATCAGGTCAGTGATCGAACTGGTCTTCAGGGCGTAGACGATGGGTCTGGCCGGATCCAGATTGAGTTCTGTGATGGGATTTTCCGGCAGGCTCTTGTGATTGACCAAGCCGCTGACCGGCCATTGCAAGATGGCTCTGGAAATCTTCTGTCCTAGGGACATGTGCGTCTGCTCTCCAAAAAAATGCGGCGTGAGCATAGCAAATCGGCGGCCCCTTGTCGCCGAGAGGTACGATGAGTCAGCTGCGCAGGATCAAAACAGCGATAAATGAGCGGTTTGTCGCGACAAATGTCAGCTCTGCCTTGCCTTGGTCACTGCACTGTATATACTGCCAGTGTGCTGTATAAAAAGACAGGTGCCCATTCTATGAAACCCCTTACTCCCCGCCAGGCCGAAGTGCTGGAGTTGATCAAGGCGAATATGAGCGAAACCGGCATGCCGCCGACTCGCGCCGAGATTGCCCAGAAGCTTGGTTTCAAGTCGGCTAATGCGGCCGAAGAACATCTGAAGGCCCTGGCCAAAAAAGGGGTCATCGAGATCATGCCGGGCACGTCCCGCGGCATCCGCCTGCTGCTTGAAGAGGAGGAAGAGGTGCTGGAAGAGAGCGGCCTGCCCCTGATTGGCAAGGTGGCTGCCGGTGAACCTATCCTGGCGCAGGAGCATATCGAGAGCCACTATCAGGTGGATCCCGCCCTGTTCCATCCGCGGGCAGATTTTCTGCTGCGGGTGCAGGGGATGAGCATGAAGAACATCGGCATTCTGGATGGCGACCTGCTGGCGGTGCACAAGACTCAGGAGGTGCGCAACGGTCAGGTGGTGGTGGCTCGTCTTGATGAGGATGTCACCGTCAAGCGCTTCCAGCGCAAGGGTAGCCAGGTGTGGCTGCTGCCGGAAAACGAAGAGCTCTCCCCCATCAAGGTGGATCTCTCCAGCCAGCACCTCACTATCGAAGGTCTGGCCGTCGGCGTGATCCGCAACGCCGACTGGATGTAATTATCCCTTTGCCATGAGACGGCCTCCTGCGGGAGGCCGTTTTGTTTTTTGCGCCTTTCCTGTTAGCCCTGCCACTCGCCTATTGCTACAAGACTCGACAGGTGTTCGACGAAGGGAGTGGCTGCCAATCATTCATTTCGGATATATGCTCAAATCAGGGTCTCGCCAATAAAGAGACTTCTTGCCATGCGTTGCCGGCCTGTGGCGGGTAATAGGGGCAAAGTCAGAACAAGCGTGGACAATGCACCTTCACGGGATATGAAGGGAGAGGGGGCGCCCCTGCCATGGGGCGTCACTCGTGGTATGGCAAGTCGCCGTGCTGCCGGCAGAGTCGGGCAGGCGAAACAGCATAACTTGTCGGTCAGGGAGGACTGGTTATGGCATCGAGATCTCCATGGGATACAGGGGTGAGGGAACTGGCACCGGTATCCTCCATCACCCGTTTTTTCAGAGGCAGCCGGTTGACCTGGTTCTATGGGCTCTGGCTGCACCACAAGGGCTCGCACTGGACGCTCTGGCTGGGTTGCCCGAAAGAGAAGGTGGTACAGCTGGTGCTGTTGTTCAAGCGGAGCCATGGTGTTGCCAAGTCGCAGGAAAACTGGTTGGCCCCCGTGATCCCCATCAGTGCCAGAGCGCTCGGTAAAATGCTGCAGCGGAGGCGCATTAACCGCCCGTGAAGGGGATGGATGGCGCCAGAGACTCACAAAACCGGCTCGCTCAAGAGCCGGTTTTTGTTTTTGCGGTTGCTGCTTAATTGAACCAAACGGTCTGTTCCTGACAGAGCCGTGTACAAGGAGTCTCCAGTTCATGCCCTGCTGGGGTACAATCCCCCACCTGTCTGGCTATCGATGCTGTGTGTACTGAACCGAAAGGGTCTCTTGTTATGATGAAGCTTCGCTATCCCCTGCTGTTTCTGCTGCTGACAGGCTGCCTGATCCTTGCCTTCTACCTCACCCAGCCAAAACGGCCGGAGCATGCTGACTACTATCCGGTCGGGCGGGACATCAACAACTTCCAGCTGATCGATGCCGACAACAAGCCATTCACCCCGGCCAACTTGCTGGGCCACTGGACCTTTCTCTTCGTCGGTTACACCTATTGTCCCGATATCTGCCCCACCACGCTGGCCGATATACGCTCCGTCTACGATCAGCTGAAGAAGCTGGCACCGACCACTCAGGTGGTTTTTGTATCGGCGGATCCCCAGCGCGATGATCCTGCCCGTCTCAAGACCTATACCGCCTTCTTCAACCCCGAGTTCAAGGCTGCGACGGCGCCACACGACAAGCTGTTCCCGTTTGTGCGCAATCTGGGGCTGGTCTACTCCATCGCCAAGGAGGGGGAGAAGGATTACCTGATCGATCACTCCGCCTCCATCGTCCTCATCAACCCCAAGGGCAAGTTGCAGGGGGTATTTAGGCCCAAGGTGGAGCGCGGCCAGGTACCGCTGGTACAGATGGATAGCATGCTCTCCGACTTCTCCCGCATCCTGAAGCTGACAGGTCACTGAGAGTGACGCACTCTGTTGCTCCCTGGTGGCGAGATCCTTCTCGCCACCGCGCCGTCTTTGCCCTCGCCCTGCCGATGGTCTTCTCCAATATCACCACCCCCCTGCTGGGGCTGGTGGACACCTGGGTGATCGGTCATCTCGGGCAGGCCTGGTTTCTCGGGGGCGTCTCGGTCGGGGCGACCCTCATCAATCTCATCTTCTGGTTGCTCGGCTTTCTGCGAATGTCCACCACCGGACTGACGGCGCAGGCTCACGGTGCTGCCGACGGGCGGGCCCAGATCGATACCCTGCTGCGCGGGTTGGGGCTGGCCGTTGCCCTCGGGCTGGTCCTGCTTCTGCTGCTGTTTCCCCTGTTGCCATGGCTAATTGCCCTGAGCGGCGGCTCGCCCGAGGTGCAGCTCTATGCTGGCCAGTACGTGGCGGTGCGGATCTGGAGCGCTCCGGCGGCGCTCTGCAATCTGGTGATCATGGGTTGGCTGCTGGGGATGCAGGATGCCCGCAGCCCCATGGTGATGCTGATCCTCACCAATCTGGTCAACATGGCGCTCGACGCCCTGTTTGTGCTGGGGCTCGGCTGGCAGGTGCGCGGCGTGGCGGCGGCCTCGGTGCTGGCCGATTACTGCGCGCTGGGAGTCGGCATCTGGCTGGTATCTCGTCAGCTGCGGCAATTGGCGCCGACGGTGTGGCAGGATGGCTGGCAGCGCTGGCGCCAGCTTGCTCCCATGGTGCGGCTGCTTGGCCTCAACCGCGATATCTTCCTGCGCTCCTTATCCCTGCAGCTCTGTTTTGCCTTTATGACTCTGCAAGGTGCCCGGTTGGGCGATGTGGCGGTGGCGGCCAATGCAGTGCTGCTCAACTTCCTGATGCTTATCTCCTACGGGCTCGATGGCTTCGCCTATGCCGTCGAGGCCATGGTCGGGCGGGCCATCGGCTTGCGGGATCGGCACCGGTTGCGGGAGGCCATCCTGCTCAATCTGGGCTGGGCGGCCCTCATTGCCAGCGGTTTTACTCTGGTATTTGCCCTCTTCGGTAGCCACCTTATCGGCTACATCACCGATATTCCGGCGGTCGTGGCAGAGGCAACCCGCCACCTGCCCTGGCTGGTAGTGATGCCCTTGCTGGCGGTCTGGTGTTTCCTGCTGGATGGCGTATTCATCGGGGCGACCCGGGCGAAGGAGATGCGCAACAGCATGCTGTTGGCGGCGTTTGGCGGTTTCTTCCCGATCTGGTGGCTCTGTCAGTCGTGGGGTGTTGCGGCACTGTGGGCTGCGATGGCCGCGCTGATGGTAGGGCGTGGCTTGTCGCTCGGGATCAGCTGCTGGCGACTGGAGCGAAGCGGGCGCCTGCTGGACGCCCGCCACTGATCATCTGTGGCGCTTACATGGCGCCGGGATAACCGAGCTGACGCCAGCTCTCGTAGACAAAGACCGAGACCGCGTTGGAGAGGTTCATGCTGCGACTCTGGGGCAGCATGGGAATGCGTACCCGCTGCTCGAATGGCAGGCTCTCGATGATCTCGATGGGCAGACCGCGGCTCTCTGGCCCGAACAGCAGGGCGTCGCCAAGGGCAAACTGCACGGCCGAGTGCGCAGTGCGTCCCTTGGTGGTGCAGGCAAATACCCGCTTGGGCGCCACTTCTGCCAGAAAGGCTTCATAGCTCGGCCAGCGCTTCACCTCGGCAAACTCGTGATAGTCGAGTCCTGCCCGCTTCACCCGCTTGTCATCCCACTCAAATCCCAGCGGCTCGATCAGATGGAGCCGGTATCCGGTGTTGGCGCAAAGCCGGATGATATTGCCGGTATTGGGCGGAATTTCCGGCTGGTAGAGGACGATATCGAGCATGACGAGCTCCTGCAAAGAGATGTAAAGGCAAGAAGGGGCGCCAGCATACCCAGCGCCCGTGCCGATGAAAAGGGTCAGGCGACCGGTAGTTTGATGGTGACGGTGAGGCCGGTCGGGTGGTTGTTGCTGGCGGCAATGGTGCCGCCGTGACGCTGGATCGCCTCCGCCGCGATGGCCAGCCCCAGCCCGGTTCCGCCGGTCTTGGCATTGCGGGCATCATCGACCCGGAAGAAGGGCTGGAACAGCAGCGGCTGCTGCTCGTCGGGTACGCCGGGCCCGTCATCCCGAATGGTCATCACCCACTCCTTGCCATCCCGATACCACTCCACCTTGATGAACTCGCGGGCATATTTGAGGGCGTTGCGCAGCGGGTTCTCGATGGCTCGCGAGAGCAGCTCCGGCCACATCTGGATCGCCTCGGTCGGCAGTTGCGGCAGCCTGAGCTGTTTGCCGCTCTGGTTCGCCTCGAACATGGCATCTTCGAGCATGGGTTCCAGCAGGTCGGCCAGCGGCTGCACGACGGGGGCCTCCACATGTTGCTGTACCCGCGACAGGTCGAGCAGGTCACCGATCAGCTTGTCCAGTCGGCCTATCTCCGATTCGATCCGGGCCAGCTCGGCGCTATCGCCCTGCTTGCGGCGGATCAGCGCCTGCGCCAGCTGCATCCGGGTTAAGGGGCTGCGCAGCTCGTGAGAGATGTCTGAAAGCAGCTGTTTCTGCTTCTGGATCATGCTCTTGAGCGTATCCACCATGCGGCTGACATGGTCGGCCAGCTGGCCGATCTCGTCGCGGCGGCCAAGGTTGGGGATCTGCACCTCAAGGTTGCCGGCTGCCAGCTGGGAGACTGATTTCTGCAACTGCAGGATCGGGCGGGTCAACCGCCAGGCGAGCAGCAGACAGAGCGGTGTGCTGATCAGCATGGCCACCCCGAGAATGCGGATCGGGTGATCCAGCACCTGAATGAACAAGAACAGGTAGGGGTTTTCGGCATTGAGCCCGAAATAGACGTGGTAGCTGTGGCCGTGATGCTGCATCAGAAAGGGGCCGGCGATCGCCTTGCGGTGCTCGTTGCGCAGCATGGGCTTACCCGGGTCATCGGCATCCACCATGAAGCGCACCACGAACTTGCGTGGATGGGTGGTGGACTGGATCTGCCCCTTCTCGTCGCGGATATAGACGTTGTCCACCGGCAGCATGGCAATCTTGTCCATCGCCTTGGCCAGATCGAAATCCTGATCCGGGTCGGCGGCATTGAGCAGCGCCTGCACATTGTTCTGCATCCGCGCCACCTCGTGGGTGGGCAGCGGGATCTGGTTGCGGGGATCGAGCGTCGGCAGGCTGATCACTGCCGCGAGGATCACCAGCAACATAAACCAGAACCAGAGGAAGATGTGGGTCGAGATCCCGTTGAGGGAGGTGCCCCCCTTTATTCTTGCTCGAGCCACAGATAGCCGCGCCCCCGTACGGTTTTGAAGCGGGGCTGACCATCGGCGCGCTCCGGCAGTTTCTTGCGCAGGTTGCTCAGGTGCATGTCGATGGCGCGATCGAAGGGCTCCAGCTTCTTGCCGAGCACATGCTCGGAGAGGTGGCTTTTGCTGACGATCTGGCCAGGGTTGCGCAGCAGGCACTCCAGCAGGCCGAACTCGGTGGCGGTCAGCTCCAGCAGCTGCTCACCGCAGCGGGCCTGCTGCAGGCCGGGTTGCAGCACTATGTCCATAAAGCTGACTTCGTCGGAGGAGTTGCCGCGCTGGGGCGGGGCGCTCTGGGTACGGCGCAGGATGGCGCGCACTCGGGCCAGCAGCTCCCGGTCATCGAAAGGCTTGGCCAGATAGTCGTCGGCCCCCGCCTCAAGACCGTTGACCCGATCCTGGCTGTCGCCACGGGCGGTCAGCATCAGTACCGGTGTTTCATGGGTCTTGCGCAGCTTGGCCAGCATGGCGAAGCCGTTGAGTTTGGGCATCATCACATCGAGCAGTACCAGATTGAAGCTCTGCTCTGCCAGTCGTTGCAGCCCCTCTTCACCATCCTCGGCGACCGTGACCTGAAATCCCTCCAGGGTCAGAATTTCGGTGAGCAACTGGGTCAATTCAAGATCGTCGTCGACCAGGAGTATTCTGTTCATCGGGTATTATTCCGCAGATTTTCGCGCCAAACTGACGCCGGGGTCAGGGTATAATAAGTTTTTCATCGCCAGAGGAAAGCCGGTTTTGAGCCATCAACAATATTCCCGTTGGGTTACCTTTGCCAGCATGGCGGCCGTCACGACCGCCACCCTGCTCATCATCGGCAAACTGATCGCCTGGCTGATGACAGATTCATCAACCTTGCTGGCATCCCTGACTGACTCCTTTATGGATGTGAGCGCCTCCATCATCAACCTGCTGGCCATCCGTTATGCGCTGGCCCCTGCCGATGACGAGCACCGCTTCGGTCACGGCAAGGCCGAGTCGCTGGCCGGACTCATCCAGTCGGCCTTTATCTCGGGTTCCGCTTTGCTGCTGGTGATGCACGGCATCTCGTCGCTGCTCAAGCAGGCACCCATCGAGCGGCTGGAGGCGGGCCTCTGGGTCAGTGGTGGCTCCATCGTGCTGACCCTGCTGCTGGTCAGCTTCCAGAGCTTTGTCATTCGCAAGACCAACAGCGTCGCCATCAAGGCCGACATGCTGCACTACCGCTCTGATCTGCTGCTCAACGCCGGGGTGCTGCTGGCGCTGGTGTTGGCAGGACTGGGGTGGTACTGGGCCGACGGCCTGTTTGCCATCTTGATCGGTCTGTTCCTGCTGTGGGGTGCGTTGCATATTGGTTACGAATCGGTGCAGGCGCTGCTCGATCGTCAGTTGCCAGCCGAAGAACAAGCGAGAATAATGGCCCTCTGCTGCGCCGTCGAAGGGGTTCACGGCGTCCACGATCTGCGCACCCGCCAGTCGGGGCCGACCCGCTTTGTGCAGCTGCACCTGGAGCTGGATGACCAGATCCCTCTGGTCAAGGCCCATCAAATCGCCGATGAAGCCGAGCTGGCCGTGCGCCAGGCTTTCGAGCGAATGGACGTAATTATCCACATGGACCCCATCTCGGTGCTGACAAAAGAACAACAGAGCCCTCACCCTGAACAACAGTAGGCTGCAACATGGATGATCTGGTTGCCAAAACCTGGCAGAAAATTCAGCAAGAAGCACAGTGCATGGCGGCCCAGGAGCCGATGCTGGCCAGCTTCTTCCACTCCACCATTCTCAATCACAAGAATTTGCGCTCGGCCCTCAGCTTCCAGCTGGCCAACAAGCTCGACAGCGCCACCATGCCCGCCATCGCCCTGCGCGAGGTGATCGAGCTGGCGCTGCGCAGCGAGCCGGAGCTGCTGGCCGTGGTTGCCGCCGACATCTGTGCCGTACAGGATCGCGATCCGGCGGTTGACCTCTTCTCCACTCCGCTGCTCTACCTCAAGGGGTTCCATGCCCTACAGGGCTATCGGGTCGCCAACTGGCTGTGGCGTCAGGGGCGCCGCTCGCTGGCGCTCTACCTGCAGAACCAGATCTCGGTGGTATTCGGGGTCGATGTGCATCCGGCCGCCCGCATCGGCAAGGGGATCATGTTTGACCACGCCACCGGCATAGTGGTGGGCGAGACGGCGGTGATTGAAGATGACGTCTCCATCCTGCAGAGCGTGACGCTGGGTGGTACCGGCAAAGAGAGTGGCGATCGCCATCCCAAGATCCGCGAAGGGGTGATGATAGGGGCGGGCGCCAAGGTGCTCGGCAATATCGAAGTGGGCATGGGCGCCAAAATCGGCGCCGGCAGCGTGGTGATCAACCCGGTGCCACCCCATACCACAGTCGCGGGCGTACCCGCCAAGATCGTCGGTCGCCCGGAGTGCGACAAGCCTTCACTGGATATGGATCAGTGCCTCTGATCTCCCGGCCGGAGTAGTCGATGGCCAAACGCTGGTCGGGTTATCTGATCCTGGGGATGTGGCTGCTAAACCTGCTGCATCTCTATCTGGGGTTCTCTCCCTGGCCGGCGGCCATTGCTGCCTGGGCTGCCTCCCTGCTTACCTGGCCCTGGCTGGCCGGTGCAGCCAGACGGCAGGCGCTGGCACTTTACGGTGCTGCGTTTGTGCTGTTGCTCTTCTCCTGGTGGCGGGGTGCCAGCTTCAGTGCCGATGCCTGGCTGCTGCCCAACATCAATATGCTCACCATGTTTGCTGCGGTGAGCACCCTCAATCTCGCTACCTCGGGTCTCTTGACCGGCACTACCTCATGGCAAGGGCGCAAGGGGCTGTGGAGCACCATGGCCAGCCTCAATCTGCTGGGGGCCGTCATCAACCTCTCGGTGCTTTTTATCATCGGCGATCGGCTGGAGCGTAACGGTACCCTTGAGCGACGTCAGGTGCTGGTGCTGAGCCGCATCTTCTGTGTCGCCGCCTTCTGGTCCCCCTTCTTTGTCGCCATGGCGGTGGCACTCACTTACGCACCGGGCCTCAGGCTGTCGAACATCTTGCCGTTTGGCGTGGTGGCGACCCTGCTGGCTATGACGATAACGGCCTGGCAGGTAGAGCGGATCGGGGTGGCGGATTTTGCCGGCTATCCGCTGCGGCTGCAGACCCTGGGACTGCCGATCACCCTGGCCGGGCTGGTGCTGCTCATCAAGCAGATCTGGCCAGATCTCGGCATCATGGCCGTTATCGCGCTGGTGGCACCCTTGCTGGCGCTGCTGTTTATGCCGCATACCGGCCGCAAGGCCGCGCTCAAAAGGCAGGTGGTGGAGCGCTTTCCTGCCATCGGTGGTCAGCTGGTGCTGTTTCTGGGGGCTGGCCTGCTGGCTGCCGGCATCAACAGCGCCGTGTCGGTCATCGGTCTCGGTGGCGGGCACGGTTTACCGCTGTTCAACCACTTCGGCTGGCTGGAGGCATCTCTCGCACTCTTGCTGATCCTGCTGGTCGCCATCGTCGGGGTACACCCGCTCATCAGTATCTCCGGACTGGCACCGTTGCTCTGGCCTCTGTCACCGGATCCCAGCCTGCTCGGCATGTGTTTTCTGCTGGGGTGGGGGATTGCCACGGGCACCAGCCCGCTCTCCGGATCCAATCTGGCGCTGGCCTCCCGTTACAACCTGAGTGCTGCGGCCATCTTGCGTGGCAACCTGCTCTATGGCCTGCTGATGTACGGGGTTGGCTGCCTGCTGATGGGGGGCTATATCGCTCTTCACCGGTAAGCTGCGCAGGATGCGAGAAAAATAGACGCATATTTAGACAATACCTCTGTGGAAGAGGCATTTTGCAGCGCACTGGCTTGTTTGTGCCGATAGGCTCGGGGTATGCTGGCTCCACGCGCTTGAATCGCCCTCTGTGGGGCATCGCAATTGAACAAACAGGTATGCATATGTCACTAGAAGTCCTTGAGCAACTCGAATCCAAAGTACAATCCGCCGTCGACAACATCTCCCTGCTGAAGATGGAACTGGACGATCTGAAAGAGCAGAACACCAAGCTGCAAGACGAGAACCATCAGCTGCGCAACGAGCACGCTGCATGGCAGGAGCGTCTGCGTGCCCTGCTGGGCAAGATGGATCAGATGGGCGAAAGCATCTGATCGGTCGCTATCCGCGAGAATTGAAAACGGGCCGCTCCATGAGCGGCCCGTTTGTTTTGGTCGGCTGGTCAATCAGAGTGCCAGCAGCTGCTTGACGGTTTTCTCGATACCGTCTGCCGCTTCTACGATATTGCTGGCCAGCATGTAGGCAGGAGTAGAGATCACCTTGCGCTCCTGATCCACCACGAACTCGTTGACCGGACAGTTGAGGTGGCTGCCACCCATCGCCTCGATGGCGTTGGCGGTGCCTTCGTCATGGCCTATGGTGGCCAGGGTGCCGGCGCCGTAGATGAGCGGGATCATGGCCGGAGCGATACAGATGTAGGCGGCCGGTTTGTTGGCACTGGCAAAGCTCTGGCACGCCTTCAGCACATCAGGCTGGATTTGGCACTCCGCCCCCTTGATGGCGAAGTCGCACAGGTTCTTGGCTGCGCCAAAGCCACCGGGTACCAGCAGGGCGTCATAATCGGCTGCATCCAGCTCGGCCACATCCTTTATCTGGCCACGGCAGATACGCGCCGCTTCGACCAGCACGTTGCGGCTTTCCCCCTCGCTCACTTCACCGGTCAGGTGGTTGATCACATGGAGCTGCGTGACATTCGGAGCGAAGCACTGTACGGCAGCACCCTGACGTGCCAGTGCCAGCAAGCTGATGACGGCTTCATGAATTTCTGCCCCGTCAAAGACGCCGCAGCCACTCAAAATCACGGCCACTTTTTTCATGGCAAACTCCTTGTTGTTGAAAATGTGAGCCAAGATGGATTGTTGTACTTTTGTATGGTTATCGCTCGCCATCCGCTGGTCAAGTCATCTTGCTGTGCTAGGATTGTTTCGTTTCGGATCCTGCCGTACCTACTCCCTTAAATTTTTTTCCACATTGATCGAGATCATTCTCATGGTCTGGCGATCAGTTTTTGTGATCCCAACATATTGTTATGTATGTATTTTTTGTTTTTTATCCACAGAGTTGTCACGGTGGTTTTTCCGCGACTCCATTTTTGAGCACAGAGTTATCCACAGATTTGAGGCTTGTCTGGCTCTTTTTGCCGGGTATCTGCCCCCCTTGGTGTGAGGGGGGCCCTGTGGCATCCTAGCGGCTGTTTATCTCTGGCAGGACGATTTCATGGCCCCTAGCAATCCCCTTATTCTGGTCGACGGCTCCTCTTATCTTTACCGCGCCTTCTTTGCCTCCCAGCAGGCCGATCTGCGCACCTCGACCGGTTTGCCGAGCGGCGCCGTCCGTGTCATGGCCAACATGATGCGCAGCCTACGCAAGCAGTACCCCGACTGCCACGTGGCCGTGGTGTTCGATGCCAAGGGCAAGACCTTCCGCGACGACATCTATCCCGAATACAAGGCCAACCGGGCCAGCATGCCGGACGATCTGCGCAGCCAGGTTGCCCCCATCCACCAGATGATCAAGGCGATGGGTTTCCCCTTCCTGATGGTGGAAGGGGTGGAGGCCGACGACGTGATCGGTACTCTGGCCCGTCAGGCGACCGAGAAGCAGCTGCCGGTGCTGATCAGCACCGGCGACAAGGACATGGCGCAGCTGGTCTCCGACCATGTCACCCTGATCGACACCATGAAGGACGTGAAGACCGATCGGGAAGGGGTGATCGAGAAGTTCGGCGTACCGCCCGAGCTCATCATCGACTACCTGGCCCTGATGGGGGATAAGGTGGACAACATCCCCGGCATGACCGGCGTTGGCGAGAAGACCGCACTGGCCCTGCTGCAGGGGATCGGTAGTATCGACGAGATCGCCGCCAACCTCGACAAGGTGGCTGCACTCGGTTTCCGTGGCTCCAAGGTGTTCGCCGACAAGTTCCGCGAACAGGAGGAGCAGGTGCGCCTCTCCTATGTGCTGGCCACCATCAAGACCGATGTGGCGCTGGATCAGAGTCTGGAAGAGCTGCAGCTCGGCCCCATCGACAAGGAGGCTCTGCTGGCGGTCTATCGCGAGTACGAGCTGCGCAACCTGATCAAAGAGCTGGAATCCGGCGGCGCTGATGAGATCGAAGCCGAAGGTGATGATGACGGTGCCGCCCCGGTAGCCGCCATCGAGACCGACTATCGCTGCATTCTGGACGAGGCTGAATTCGACGACTGGCTGGCCCGTCTGCAGGCGGCTCCGCTGTTTGCCTTCGATACCGAGGCCACCAGTCTCGACTATATGGAAGCGCGGGTCGTTGGCGTCTCCTTTGCCATCGAGCCGGGCAAGGCGGCTTACGTCCCCTTCGGCCACGACTATCTGGGGGCGCCGGTGCAGCTGACCGAGGCCGTGGTACTCGGCAAGCTCAAGCCGCTGCTGGAAGATCCGGCCCGCCTCAAGGTAGGGCAGAACCTCAAGTACGACCGCAACGTGCTGCTCAATCACGGCATCGAGCTGCAGGGTATCGCCTACGACACCATGCTCGAGTCCTATGTGCTCAACTCCACTGCCAGCCGTCACGACATGGATTCACTGGCTCGCAAGTATCTGAACGCCGAGACCATCTCGTTCGAGGATATCGCCGGCAAGGGGGTCAAGCAGCTCACCTTCAACCAGATCGAGCTGGAGCAGGCGGCTCCTTACGCAGCGGAAGATGCCGACATCACCCTGCGTCTGCATCAGGCGCTGTGGGGCAAGCTCTCTGCCGAGCCGGGCCTCGCCAAAGTATTCAGCGAGATCGAATTGCCGCTGCTGCCGGTTTTGGCGCGGATGGAGCGACTCGGTACCACTATCGAACCCAAGCTGCTGCATCAGCAGAGTCAGGAGATCGAAGTGCGTCTGGCGGAACTGGAGAAACAGGCCCACGAGCTGGCCGGACAGGAGTTCAACCTCTCCTCGCCCAAGCAGCTGGGGGAGATCCTCTTCACCAAGCTGGGGCTGCCGATCATCAAAAAGACCCCCAAGGGAGCACCATCCACTGCGGAAGAGGTGCTGGCCGAGCTGGCGGAGACCTATGAGCTGCCGCGCCTCCTGATGGAGCACCGTGGGTTGGCCAAGCTCAAGTCCACCTACACCGACAAGCTGCCGCTGATGATCAAGCCGCAGACCGGACGGGTACACACCTCCTATCATCAGGCGGTGGCGGCGACCGGTCGGCTCTCCTCCACCGATCCCAACCTGCAGAACATTCCTGTGCGCAACGAACAGGGGCGCCGGATCCGGCAGGCCTTTATCCCGTGCGCCGGTTACAAGCTGGTGGCGGCGGACTACTCCCAGATCGAGCTGCGCATTATGGCGCATCTCTCTGGCGACAAGGGATTGCTGACCGCCTTCGCTGAGGGCAAGGACATCCATAAGGCAACCGCTTCCGAGGTATTCGGGGTCGCACTCGATGCGGTGACCAGCGACATGCGCCGCAGCGCCAAGGCGATCAACTTTGGTCTCATCTACGGTATGAGCGCCTTCGGTCTGGCCAAGCAGCTGGGTATCGGCCGTGCCGAGGCGCAGAAGTACATGGATCTCTACTTCGAACGCTATCCGGGCGTGCTGGAGTATATGGAGCGCACCCGTCAGCAGGCGGAAGCCCAGGGTTATGTCGAAACCCTGTTTGGCCGTCGCCTCTATCTGCCGGATATCAAGTCCCGCAACGCCGGTCTGCGCAAGGCCGCCGAACGGGCCGCAATCAACGCGCCCATGCAGGGTACGGCTGCCGACATCATAAAGCGCGCTATGATCAACGTGGATGGTTGGATCCGTGGGATTGAAGATGAGTCGATCCGCATGCTGATGCAGGTACACGATGAACTGGTGTTCGAGATCCGTGAAGAGAAGCTGGAGGAGTACATCGCCATCATCAAGGAGAAGATGTCTGCCGCAGCCGAACTGGATGTGCCGCTGGTGGTGGAGGCGGGCACCGGCGACAACTGGGATCAGGCCCACTGATCTCCGGTCAGCCGTTCTGCACGGCTATATAGCTATATAAGAAGCGAAGCCCGGCATCATGCCGGGCTTCCTGTTTCTGCCAGCCCTATAAGGTCTCTTGCAGATACTCATCCTTGAGCAGCACATAATTGTCGGCCGAGGTTTTGAGGAAGGCGACCTCGGCCGGCTTGAGCGGGCGAGCCTGTTTGACGGGATTACCTATATATAGAAAGCCCGACTCGAGTCGCTTGCCCGGTGGCACCAGCGAACCTGCGCCGATCATCACATTATCTTCAACCACGACGCCATCAAGCAGAATGGCACCCATGCCGACCAGCACCCGGTTGCCGATGGTGCAGCCGTGCAGTATCGCCTTGTGGCCGACCGTGACATCCTCACCGATCAGTAGCGGATAGCCGGTCGGGTTGCTGGCGCTCTTGCGGGTCAGGTGCAATACGGTGCCGTCCTGAATATTGCTGCGGGCGCCGATGCGGATATGGTTCACATCTCCCCGTGCCGCCACCATGGGCCAGATGCTGGCGTCGTCGGCCAGCTCGATATCGCCCACCAGGGTGGCGCAGGGGTCTACATATACTCGCTTGCCCAGTTGTGGGCGTTTTCCTTTGTAAGGTCTCAGTCGCAAGTCCATCTTGGCCTCCTTGTTTTCGGCCATTCTAACAACCTGAAGGCTGTTTCTGTGGATAAGTTTGTATAAAAGCTGTGGTTGGAGATGAATAACTAAAAAAGAGCAGTTTTTTGCAATTTTATTGCAGGAGAGGGGTTGCCAGAACGAATTCACTCCCTATAATGCGCCTCCATCGACACGGCAAGCGGTAACGCAGAAAGCCAAGTCGATAACCTCGAAAAGCCTTTGCAAATAAGGC
>NZ_LFCS01000020.1:0-51436 GCF_001887375.1 Aeromonas sp. SCS5 | reverse complement strand
GGTTCAAGTCCAGTAGGAGGAGCCAATTCAAAAAGCCCTTGTCGCAAGACAAGGGCTTTTTTCTATTTGGCGCAGCCATTTTTTAACCATAAAAACAACCACACACGCACAGATGAACCGCAGGATAGATATGGAAAATCATGTAGTTATAGAGTCAAAGGGGCGACTTGCCGCCATTAGGAACTGGATGGAACCCGTGCTGGTGCTGCTTATTCTTGGCAGCCTGTTCGGTTACCTCGGCAGCCAGATGGGCCTCTCTGCCATGGTCAACACTCTGTTCAATACCGCCCACCAGCTGCTGCTCAATACCGTGCTCTTTATTATGGGGATCACGGTGCTCTCCGGTGCCCTGAGCCAGCTCTTGAGCGAGTTCGGGGTGATCCGCCTGCTGGAGGTGCTGCTGGCCCCCCTGATGAAGCCGGTGTTTCGCCTGCCCGGTCGCACCGCGCTGGCGGCCCTGATGACCTTCTTCTCCGACAACCCGGCGGTGATCAGCCTCGCCAAGGACAGCCGCTTTCGCAAGGGCTTCACCCCCTGGCAGCTAGTGTCGCTGACCAACTTCGGCACCGCCTTCGGCATGGGGCTGATCGTGGTCACCTTTATGGCCACCCTGCAACTGCCGAGCGGTGAATCCACCGCCAGCGCGGCGCTGATCGGGCTGCTCGGTGCTCTGGTGGGCTCGGTGGTCTCTACCCGACTGATGCAGCGGATGATTCGCCCACTGGTGGGGGAAGTGCTGATCGATGACCAGCCTGCGGGCAACGGCCCCAAGGTGGGAGTGACCAAAGAGGCGGCTCCCGGCTGGCTGCGGATCCTCAACTCTCTGCTCGATGGCGGCAAATCTGGCGTGGAGCTGGGGATGGCGGTGATCCCGGGGGTGCTGATCATCAGCACCTTCGTCATGCTGCTGACCTTCGGCCCGGGGGAGAAGGGCTATACCGGCGAAGCGTTCCAGGGGGTTGCCCTGCTGCCGGTGCTGGCTGCCAAGGTAAGCTGGCTGTTTGACCTGCTGTTTGGCTTCCAGCAGCCGGAGCTGGTCGCCTTCCCGGCTACCTCGCTCGGCGCGGTCGGTGCCGCCATGTCGCTGGTGCCCCCCTTTATTGCCAAGGGGTGGATCACCGGCAACGAGGTCGCGGTGTTTACCGCCATGGGGATGTGCTGGAGCGGCTTTTTGAGCACCCACACCGCCATGCTCGATGCTCTCGGCTATCGCCATCTCACCTCCCGCGCCATTGTCGCCCACACGGTCGGCGGCCTGTGCGCCGGGGTGGCAGCGCACCAGCTTTATATGCTGCTGGGCTGAGCAGAGTGAAATGAGAGAGGGGCGCTGCGGCGCCCCTCTCTGTATCCTGCTGACGAAAATCGCCTATTCGTTATGGCCGATCAGGTTCTGCGCGATCACCGCCTCCGGCATCATCTCCCGCAGCCCGGCAATCAGTTTTTCCCCCGCCTCATGCAGCGCAGCCAGCGGCATCTCGGGCAGGCTCTCCAGAATGAACCACATCTGGTCCGAATCGATACTCAATCTGGTGCGCACACCCTGCCGCCAGTTCCAGCGCCGACAGGTGACCCCCTTGTCATCCCGCCAGACCACCTCGCCGGGCTCCACCGGTTCGTGGGTCGGCTCGCCTCCCTTCATGGTATCGAACAGCTCGCAGCCATCGGCCACCACCAGTCGCGGCAACCCCTCATAGGCGAGCAGGTTTTCGCCCCCCACCGGAATGGCATAGCGGATGCTGATGGCGTTGTAGAGATCGACCACGGGGTCGATGGCCGGCAGGTTGCCATCGCGGGCGACCCGCTTTCTCAGAGCCTCGGCGGAACAGGGAGTCCGCTGCGGCTTGGCGCCGAACTTTCTGAACAGATCGCCCCAGGCGGCGAGATGCGCCTCTGCCCACGGCACATCGGCGGTCAGCATGGCGCTGCAGGCTTTATCAAGGGCGCGCGCGCCCACGTTCGGGTCGACCACGGCGGCGGCCTGCACCGTGATGCTCAAAGCGCGAAAGCCGGGAGCCAACTGGCTGACTTCGGGGGAGATATGCGGGGTGATCAGGGACATAGCGACTCCATAAACGAAAAAGGCAGGGAGAAGGCGGCTGCCGGCCAGCATAGCGGTGACGGCAAATCCGGTTTGAGAGCCATCTTGCGCGAACATGTTAGATAAGAAAATTTACATGATCTTAATAGCCATAAGTTTTATGAATTAAAAATGACGTAATCAAGGGGATGGCGGGCATGTACTGGCATATAGCGAAGTGGAGCCCTGCCGCCTCCGGTTTGCTGCGGCAATGCTCCTTTGCCGCTTCGATCTGCAGCGGCAGCCGCTGGCCGCCCGGCTCTCTTGTTATTACTTCAGTTGAAATGCCCGAACACAAGGCGGCGATTCAAATCATTCGGTGACTCAATGAGTTGGTTTCGTCCTGCGCTGTTCACTAAATTCTGGCCCCGCTTATGCACTCCTCCTGGCAACACCATCAAGGGTCGTTGTCGCGGAGAGATATCATGATCAGCAGCCTGCTTCCCCTTGCCTCGATCGCCCTCAAGCTGGGCAGCCAGCTGCTTGGCAGCAGTAGCAAACCCCAGCCCGTGCAGCCTGCCGTACAGGAGGAGCACCTTGCCCCGACCGTCCAGAGCCTGTTCCAGCGACTTGGTATCAAGGATGCCGACAGCGAGCAGAACCGCTCGGCCATCAACCACTTTATGGGGGAGCTGATGCAGACTCTGGGGCAGGAGAATGGTGGCCAATCCCTTCCCGCAGCCATCGACAGCGCCCGCAACCTGCTGGCGAGCGGTACCCAGAGTACACGCCTCGATGCGCTGCAAAGCGAGCTCGATACCCTCAAGGATTCCCTCGGTGCCAGCCATCTCAACCTCGATCAGCTGCTCGGCGCCTTTAAACAGACCCTGCCCAATGGCAAGGGAGATGGGGTTGGCAAGCTGCTAAATGCCAGTGCGTGAGTTAAAAACAGCTATAAAGAATGCGATAATTCCAGCGGGAGTTTTAGTTATCAAACCAAATGTAGTAATGCTAAGCAGGTGCGCTGATATGACTGTTAACCGAAGCTGTGTAGAGATAAGGAAATATAAAGCTGGTGATGAAACTCGATTATTTAGCATTTTCTTGTCGGCAGTGCACGATATAGCCTCATGCGACTATACCGCTGAACAGATTCAAGCGTGGGCTCCTGATAATATATCTCCAGAACTGTGGGCTGACCACATAAGGGCTTTGAAGCCTTTTGTAGCCGAAATTGATGGTGACATTGCCGGGTATGCAGATATTCAGCCAAATGGTTATATTGATCATTTCTTTGTGGCTGGACATTACGCTAGGCAGGGTGTGGGAACCAAGTTGATGACGCGTATTCATGAAAGCGCCAAGGAGCAAGGTATTTTCGAATTAACGGCTGATGTAAGCAAAACCGCTGAGCCTTTTTTTTCATATCATGGTTTTCAGGTGGAAGAGCGGAGATATCCTGTTCGTCGTGGTGTGATATTACAAAATGCATTGATGCGGAAAAAGTTATTACCAACAGGCTAGTTTGGTAAAACTGAAAAGCATAAGCGAAATCTGTTGTTCAATCTAATTTCTCCATTACTTATCCTGAATTGAATTCGTTATTTACCATAAAAATGGCAACCATTGGTTGCCATTTTTGTTCAATGTCAGGTAACGATCATCGTGGCTTAACCCACCCGTTTGGCCAGCCAAGCTTCGGCGGCAGTCAGGGCTGCCTCAACCTGCTCGCGGGCGACGCCGCCTTTGGCGACCCGCTTGGCCAGGGTCGCTTCCAGCTCCAGATTGGGGTAGACGTCGAACTCGATCACCGGGCTGAAACGCTGGAACTCGCCGATGGAGAGCTCCTCCAGCGGACGGCCCACGCTGATGGCGAATACCACGGTTTCGCCGACGATATGGTGCGCTTCACGGAATGGAATCCCCTTGGCCACCAGATAGTCCGCCAGCTCGGTGGCGTTGGCGTAGCCGCCTTGCGCCGCCGCCATGGTGCGTTCGCCATTCACTTTCAGATCGATCAATACCAGCGCCGCCATATCGAGGCAGTCGTGCCAGGTGTCGAGGGCATCGAACAGCCCCTCCTTGTCTTCCTGCATGTCCTTGTTGTAGGCCAGTGGCAGCGCCTTGAGGCTCATCAACATGCCCATCTGGGCGCCGACGACCCGGCCAGTCTTGCCGCGAATAAGCTCCAGCGCATCCGGGTTTTTCTTCTGCGGCATCAGGGAGGAGCCTGAGGTCACCGCATCGGAGAGCTCGACAAAGCCCGCCTCACCGGTGTTGTAGAAGATGAGGTCTTCGGCAAAGCGCGACAGGTGGGTCATGGAGAGGGACGCCACGTGCATCAGCTCCACCACGTGATCCCGATCGGAGACCGAATCCAGACTGTTGCGGGTGGCGCCGGCAAAGCCCATGTCGAGCGCCAGCGCTTCGCGGTCGATGGCGTAGGCGGTGCCTGCCAGCGCGCCGCAGCCGAGCGGGCTGGTGTCGAGGCGCTTGAGGGCATCCTGCAGCCGGGAGTAGTCCCGCTCCAGCATCTCCACATAGGCCAGCGCCCAGTGGGCGTAGGTGACCGGCTGGGCCCGCTGCAGGTGGGTGTAACCCGGCAGCACGGCAGCCTGATTGGCACGCGCCGAATCGACCAGCCCTTGCTGCAGAGCTGTGATGGAGCCGAGCAGCAGCTCGCCCTGCGCCTTGCACCAGAGTTTCAGGTCGGTAGCGACCTGATCGTTGCGCGAGCGGCCGGTGTGCAGTTTCTTGCCGAGATCGCCGACGGCGGCAATCAGCTGGCTCTCGACCCAGGAGTGGATATCTTCGGCGTCCGAGCTCAGGATCTGCCGAGGATCCTGCTGCACCGAGGCGAGCAGCACCTCCATCGCCTGCTGCAACTTGCCCTGCTCATCGGCAGTCAAGACCCCCACTTTCACCAGCGCGCGGGCCCAGGCCATGGAGCCCTGAATATCCTGCTCCGCCAGCCGGTAATCGAACCGCAGCGAATCGTTGAACTGCTTGAACCGGCTATCGGCTCCCTGACTGAAGCGTCCACCCCAAAGTGCCATACTGCTCTCCTTGAATGCGTTGTCGGCGGCGCCCTGGCCGCCGAGCTTGAAATCGTGCCCTGTTTTTCTGCGAGCCTGTTATCTCACAGAAGCGGCCGGGGCGCTGCCGCTCTTGTCACACCTGCCGATGGTGGCTAAGGGACCATAATCGGCCTATAGAAGAGGGGGCCATGCCCCCTCAATGGAATCAACGGGTTATCGCGCTTGCTTAACCGTGGGTGTGGTCGCCACCGATAGCCTGATGTTGCTCCTTCATGGCGCGGATCCGGCTGGCCAGGGTGTAGAGACGGATAAAGCCTTCGGCATGGCTCTGGTCATACACTTCATCGGCCCCGAAAGTGGCGAAGTCTTCGGAGTAGAGGCTGTTCGGCGACTTCTTCTGCACCGCGGTGACCTGACCCTTGTACATCTTCAGCACCACTTCACCGTCCAGATCTTCGGCGATGGCGTTGGCAGAGGCGAGGATCGCCTTGCACAGCGGGGTGAACCAGCGACCGTCATAGACCAGATGGGAGAACTCGGCACCCAGTTTCTCCCGCCAGGCGCGGGTCGGGCGATCCAGTACCAGCTCTTCCACGGCGCGCAGCGCAGCGACCATCACGGTACCGCCCGGGGTTTCGTAGCAGCCGCGGGACTTCATGCCCACCATCCGGTTTTCGGTGATGTCGATGCGGCCCACGCCGTGCTTGCCGGCACGCTCGTTCAGGGTCATCAGGATCTGGTGCGGGCTGAGCGGCTGGTCGTCAACGGCCACCACTTCACCCTGCGCCACGGTCAGCTTGACGTACTCCGGCTGATCCGGTGCCTGTTCGGCCGGTACGGTCCACTGCCAGACCGCTTCGGACGGTTCGTTCCAGGTGCTCTCCAGCTCGCCACCCTCGGTGGAGATGTGCCAGGCGTTGGCATCGCGGCTGTAGATCTTCTTCAGGGTCGCCTTGCAGGGGATGTTGCGGGTCTCCAGATAGGAGAGCAGATCTTCCCGGGAGCGCATGTCCCAGATCCGCCACGGGGCGATCACTTTCAGCTGGGGCGCCAGCGCGGCGACCGCACCTTCGAAACGCACCTGATCGTTACCCTTGCCGGTGCAACCGTGGGAGATGGCATCGGCCCCTTCCGCCAACGCGGCCTCGACCATCGCCTTGGCGATCACCGGACGGGCCATGGAGGTGCCCAGCAGGTAGGTGCCCTCATAGACGGCGCCGGTCTTCAGGGTCGGGTAGACGTACTCTTTGACGAACTCTTCGCGCAGATCCTTGATGATGCACTTGGTGGCGCCGGAGGCGATCGCCTTCTGTTCGATCCCTTCCAGATCGTCACGCTCCTGACCGACGTCGGCCACGAAGGCGATGATTTCGGCGTCATAGTGCTCTTTCAGCCAGGGAATGATGGCCGAGGTATCCAGTCCACCCGAGTAAGCCAGTACGATCTTGTTGATTCCGCTCATTTTACTTCTCTCCATGATGATTCGATGATGATTCAATGATGATTCAATAAAGGTGTCGTGATTCAGGTTGAGTGCCGCGTTACTTGTTGCCGAGAAGGGTCAGCAACACGGCGTTCTGGATATGCATCCGGTTTTCGGCCTCGTCCATGATGAGGGAGGCGGGGCCATCCATCACCTGCGAGGTGATCTCCAGCTCGCGGTGGGCCGGTTGGCAGTGCAGCACATGTGCAATGCCGGTGCGGTCGAGCAGGGCCTGATTGATCTGGTAAGGCATAAAGAGGTCTTTGACCTGCTCCATCGGGGTGTTGTCGCCCATGGAGACCCAGGTATCGGTGTAGGCCACGTCGAACCCTTCAATATCTGCCACGTCATCGCTGATGTGGATGGTCGCCCCCGACTTGGCCGCCAGTGCCTGCGCCTGCAGGAAGATCTGGGTATCCGGGCCGTGGCCTTTCGGGCAGATCAGGGTCACGTCGGTGCCGAGGGTCGCCCCCAGCAGCAGCAGAGAGTGGCTGACGTTGTTGCCATCACCGAGGTAGGCAAGCTTCACCTTCGACAGGTCGCCGTAGTGCTCGGCAATGGTCATAAAGTCGGCCAGCCCCTGACAGGGGTGGTAGAGGTTGCACAGGCTGTTCACCACCGGCACTGTGCCGTGCGCTGCCAGCTCGACCAGGGTCTGGTGATCGAACACCCGGGCGACGATGGCATCACACCAGCGGGACAGGTTGGCGGCGAAATCTTTCACCGACTCCCTCTTGCCCAGCGCGCCGTTCTGCTGATCCAGATAGACGCTGTGGCCGCCCAGTTTGGCGATGCCGATGTCGAAGGTGACCCGAGTGCGCAGGGAGGGCTTCTCGAACAGGGTGACCACGCTCTTGCCCGCCAGCGCCTGGCTGTACTTCTTCGGGTCGGCCTTGACCGCTTTGCCCAGCGCAATCAGTGCCTCTATTTGGGCTTTGTTCAGATCACTGTCTTTCAGAAGATGTTGCATCGGATGTTCCTTGTTCCGGTGGAGATCAAATAGCCACTTGAGTGCCGACGGCGCCGCCAGCCAGCAGCTTGAGCAGCTGATCCGGGTAACGCCAGCTGGCGACACAGACCGGCTTGCCGAGGGTCTGGGCGGCGTGCAGGGCGGCTTCTACCTTGACCGCCATGCCATCGCGGATCACCCCTTTCTCCATCAGATCCATTGCGGTGAGCTTGTCGAGCTGTGGCACCAGCTTGCCCTTGCCATCGAGGATGCCGCTCACGTCGGAGAGCATCACCAGATCGGCACCGAGCGCCTCGGCAATGGCGGTGGCCGCCTGATCCGCGTTGACGTTCATCAGTTGCCCGTCGGCTGTGATGCCGATGGAGCTCACCACCGGCAGGAAGCCCTGACCGAGGATGCCCGCCACCAGTGCCGGGTTGCCCGGCTTGCACTCGCCGACTGCGCCGAGATCCGGGTCGAGCTGGGTCACCTGACACAGGCCGCCATCTGCCAGACAGAGCCCCACCGCCGGAATGCCGGTGGCGATCGCCTTGGCCATCATCTGCTTGTTGGCGGTCCCGGCCAGCGCACCGGCAATAAAGGGGATCTGCTCGAAAGGGGTCACCCGCAGGCCATTCTTCTTGGTGGAGGTGAGACCCAGCCCCTTGAGCAGGTCATCCACCAGACAGCCACCGCCGTGTACCAGCACCAGCGGACGGTGCTGATCGTCGAGAAAGGTTTTGAGGGTGGCGAACAGGGCGGTCAGCGCCTCGTCGTTCTCGATAAGGGCGCCGCCCAGCTTGATTACCAACGTCTGTTTGTCCATGTTCGAGATCCTTCCTAAGTCCTTAAATCAGGCCGGTGGCCGGTTCAAATCCGAATTTGATATTTATGCACTGAATGGCTTGCGAGGCTGCGCCCTTGAGCAGGTTGTCGATGGCAGAGACCACCACCAGCATGTTGCCCTGCTGTTGCCAGGCGATATCGCAGTAGGGGGTGTTTGCCACACCGCGAATAGAGGGCATCTGGCCGGTGAGGCGCACCAGCGGCTTGCCTTCGTAAGCCTTGAGGAAGGCCTGATCCACTTGCGTGGGGGTGACGCCGTCCGCCAGCTGCACATAGATGGTGGCCAGGATGCCGCGCACATAGTTGCCAAGGTGGGGCTGGAACAGCACCTCCTTGCCGAGGTGATGGCTGATCTCCGGCTGGTGTCTGTGATTGAAGGTTCCGTAGGGATTGAGGCTCACTTCGCAGAAGCTGGTGTTGATGGCTGCCTTGCGCCCGGCACCGGAGACCCCGGAGACGGCGTTGATGATGGGCTGCCACCCCTTGGCAATCAGGCCATCCTGCTGCAGCGGCTTGAGGGCGCACAGCGATGCGGTCGGGTAGCAACCCGGCACGGCGATCAGCTGGGCGCTGGCGATGGCATCGGCATTCCACTCGGCCAGACCGTAGGCGGCCTGATCCAGCCACTGTTCGCTCTGGTGGGTGAAACCGTAGAAGCTGTCGTAAAAGCCCTGATCCTTGACGCGGAAGGCACCGGAGAGATCGAACACCGGCAGCCCCTTGGCGAGAAACTTGGGGGCGAGCTCGGCGCTCACCTCGTGGGCGGTGGCCAGCAGCACCAGATCAGCCTGGGTCAGGATCCGGGTCATGCCATCCTCGTCCAGCGGCAGCAGCGGCTGATCGAGGGCGCCGACCCACTGGGGATGCAGGGATGAGAAGCGCTTGTGGGCATCCTGACTGCCGGCGGAGACATAGAGGCCGAACAGCTTGAGTTGTGGATGGTTCTGTACCAGTGCGGCCAGTTCGGCTCCCGCGTAGCCACTGGCACCGACGATAACGGTGTTGAGCATGTTTGAATATTCCAATCAGAGTTCGAGATTCACAGCGTGGTGCTGAGGTACACAAGGGTGTTCGATCGCCCCTGTGCACAAGTGCGGAGGGGCAATTCAGGCGGGTGTGTGTCGTCGGTTATAGATCAGGTGACAGAACATTAACTTTCCCTTACAACTAGAAGCCTTTGTTGGCGAGCTGCTTATCCTGGCAAAAAGACAGAATATTCATGCATTCGCATTGCATTTGTATTTTCTAACAGAAACGTTTTGGGGAAGCAAGGAGGAGCTGATGGCCAATCTGGATTTTTTTTCACTCTACAAGAATATTATTGCGATCCCCTCTATCAGCAGCACGGATCCCAAGTGGGATCAGAGCAACGAGGCGGTGATCCGGCTGCTGGCCGACTGGTTCGGTCAGCTCGGTTTTCAGTGTGAGGTGACGGCACTCCCCGAACTGCCGGGCAAGTTCAATCTGGTGGCGACGATCGGTCAGGGTGAGGGCGGACTGCTGCTGGCGGGTCACACAGATACGGTGCCGTTCGATGAGGGGGGGTGGAGCAAGGATCCCTTCAAGGTGACGGAAGAGGGCAACCGCCTCTATGGCCTCGGCACCATCGATATGAAGGGCTTCTTCGCCTTCATAGTGGAAGCGCTCAAAGAAATCGATCTCACCAAGCTGACCAAGCCACTGCGCATCCTCGCCACTGCCGATGAAGAGACCACCATGGCGGGGGCCCGCGCCATCGCTGCGGCTGCCGAACTGAAACCCGACTACGCGGTGATTGGCGAGCCGACCGGGCTGGTGCCGGTGGTGGCCCACAAGGGGCATATGTCGGAGGCGATCCGCATTACCGGCAAGAGCGGTCACAGCTCGGATCCCGCCAACGGCGTCAACGCCATGGAGATCATGCACAAGGCGATGGGGCAGGTGCTGCGCTTGCAGCAGGATCTGAAAGATCGCTATGCCGACCACCGTTTTGCCGTGCCGCAGCCGACCCTGAACCTGGGTTACATTCAGGGGGGCGACAGCCCGAACCGCATCTGCGGCTGCTGCGAGCTGCACATCGACCTGCGACCGACCCCGCAGGTGGGACCGGACGAGCTGATGGGGATGCTCAAAGAGGCGCTCTCTCCCATCGAAATTCACCAGCCGGGCTGCCTGCATCTGCAGCACCTGCACGAACCCATTCCCGCCTACGCCTGCGCCGATGACTCTGTGCTGGTACGTGAGGCCGAGAAGGCGAGCGGCCGCGCCGCCGAGTCGGTCAACTACTGCACCGAGGCACCGTTTATCCAGCAGCTTGGCTGCGAGACCATAGTGATGGGGCCCGGCCATATCACCCAGGCGCATCAGCCTGACGAGTATCTGGATCTCTCCTTCGTCAAGCCCACCACTGCGGTATTGCAGCATCTGGTTCGTCGCTTCTGCCTCTGAAAAGGGCAGCAAAGGGGGTCAAAGCTGTAAGTAAGTTACATAACAAGCCGGTGCGGGAGTGGTGAGGGAAATACATCTTCTGAATCGGCCTGTTATTTGACCTTGCGCAGACAATCTGGGTAGATTGTCACCCTAAGATGACGGAGCATATGTTGTAATCGCACAACAATAAGTGAGGTCGTCTCGCACCCCGGATGGGTGTCAGGCACCAACAAGATAAGGATGTGGAATGAACGAAAAGTACGCCGCACTACGCGCCAACGTAGGCATGCTGGGTCAGCTGCTGGGCAAGTCCATCAAGGACCATCAGGGTCAGGCCTTCCTCGACAAGATCGAAACCATTCGCCAACTGGCCAAATCTTCCCGCAAAGGCAATGAGGCAGACCGGGAACGTCTGCTTGATACCCTGCGCACCCTGAGCGACGACGAGCTGCTGCCGGTGGCCCGCGCCTTCAGCCAGTTCCTCAATCTGGCCAACGTGGCCGAACAGTTCCACACCATCTCCCGTCGCTGCGAAGAGCAGGTCTGCACTCCGGATCCGCTGGAGCAGATGTTCGACAAACTGAAAGCCTCCAACCTGTCGCAAGAGGCCATCATTCAGGCCGTGCGCGAGCTGGATATCGATTTGGTGCTGACCGCTCACCCGACCGAGGTGACCCGTCGCACCCTGATCCACAAGCATGTGCAGCTCAACGACTGCCTCGAAGCGCTGGAGCTCTCTGACCTGCTGCCCCGTGAGCGTGACAAGATCCTCAATCGCATCGAGCAGCTCATCAATCAGGCATGGCACACCAACGAGATCCGCGAACAGCGCCCGACTCCGGTGGACGAGGCCAAGTGGGGCTTTGCGGTGGTGGAGAACAGCCTGTGGCCGGCCATCCCCGAATTCATGCGCAATCTGGACGAGCGTCTGCAACACCATCTGGGTGTGCGGCTGCCGCTGGATGCCGCGCCGGTCAAGTTCACCTCCTGGATGGGCGGTGACCGTGACGGCAACCCCTTCGTCACCGCCAAGGTGACTGCCGAGGTGCTGGAGCTGGGCCGCTGGATGGCGGTGAGCCTGTTCTACAAGGACATCCGCGAGCTCACCTCCGAGCTCTCCATGTCCGACTGCACCGATGCCGTGCGCGAGCGGGTCGGCGATCACCCGGAGCCCTACCGCGCGCTGGTGCGCGAGCTGCGCGAACAACTGCGCGAAACTCAGGAGTACCTGACCGCCAAGGTGCAGGGGCAGGCGAGCGAGAGCCGGGATCTGGTCAAGACCACCGCCCAGCTGCGCGAGCCGCTGGAGCTCTGCTACCACTCATTGCACGCCTGCGGCATGGGCAACATCGCCGATGGCATGCTGCTGGATGTGCTGCGCAAGATCGCCTGCTTCGGCATCCATCTGGTCAAGCTGGACATCCGCCAGGATGGCGAGCGCCACGGCCAGGTCTTCTCCGAGCTGACCCGCTACCTCGGCATGGGCGACTACGCAGAGTGGAGCGAGGATGACAAGCAGGCCTTCCTGCTCAACGAACTCAACTCCCGCCGCCCGCTTATCCCCAACGACTGGGAGCCGAGTGACGAGACCCGCGAAACCATCGAGACCTGCCGGGTGATTGCCCAGCACGATCCCGATGCGTTCGGTATCTACATCATCTCCATGGCAGGTGCCCCGTCCGACGTGCTGGCGGTGCAGCTGTTGCTCAAAGAAGCTGGCTGCAAGTTCCGCATGCCGGTCGCCCCGCTGTTCGAGACTCAGGAAGACCTGATGGCGGGCACCGCCGTGATGGAGCGCCTGCTGTCGGTGGACTGGTATCGCGGCTATATCCAGGGCCGTCAGTACGTGATGATCGGCTACTCCGACTCCGCCAAGGACGCGGGCATGATGGCCGCCGGCTGGGCTCAGTACGCCGCCATGGAGTCACTGGTGGCGCTGGCCGAGGCCAACAATCTGCGCCTCACCCTGTTCCATGGCCGCGGCGGTACCGTCGGTCGTGGCGGTGCGCCGGCCCAGCAAGCCATCCTGTCACAACCGCCGGGATCCCTGCGCGGTGGCCTGCGCGTCACCGAACAGGGCGAGATGATCCGCTTCAAGTTCGGCCTGCCGAAAGTGGCGATCAAGAGTCTGGAGCTCTACACCAGTGCCGTGCTGGAAGGGAACCTGCTGCCGCCGCCCAAGCCGAAAGCGTGCTGGCGTGAAGTGGTGGAGCAGCTGGCGACCGTCTCCTGCGATCACTACCGCAGTATCGTGCGCGGCCATCCGGACTTCGTCCCCTACTTCCGTGCCGCCACCCCGGAGATGGAGCTTGGCAAACTGCCGCTCGGCTCCCGTCCCTCCAAGCGCAAGCCCAACGGCGGCGTCGAGAGCCTGCGCGCCATTCCGTGGATCTTCGCCTGGACCCAGAACCGCCTGATGTTGCCGGCCTGGCTCGGTGCCCACAAGGCGCTGCAGCAGGCGATCGACGACGGCAAGCTGGCCGTGCTGGAGGAGATGAGCGCCCAGTGGCCCTTCTTCCGCACTCGCCTCGAGATGCTGGAGATGGTGTTCCTCAAGGCGGACGTCTGGCTCGCCGAGTACTACGACACCCGTCTGGTGCCGCAGGAGCTGTGGGGCCTTGGCAAACAGCTGCGTCAGGAGCTTGCCGAATCCATCGAAGTGGTGCTGAAGCTGAGCCCGCGCGGGGATCTGCTGGAGGATCAGCCGTGGATCAAGGAGTCCATCAAGCTGCGCAACCCCTACACGGACCCGCTCAACGTGCTGCAGGCCGAGCTGCTCAATCGCTCCCGCAACCACCCGGAGACCCTGCACCCCGAGCTGGACAAGGCGTTGATGGTCACCATCGCCGGTATCGCGGCAGGCATGCGCAACACCGGTTGATCGCTGATATCTAAAATCACAGAGACAAAGGGCGCCCATCAGGCGCCCTTTCTGTTTCTGGTGTTCCCTTGGTCGGCTCGATTACTGGCTCTGCTGCAGTGCCTGTTTCAGACAGAGGATGTCGAGATCGTCTTCGCTGGTTTTCAGGCTAGCGGTGAGCGCGGCTTGCCCTGCCGGGGTGGCCAGCTGGCGGGTGAGCTGCAGTCGTTCGGCCCTGAGTTCGGCCAGATGCTGCTCAAGGTCGAATCCCTCGGGCCTTGCCTGAGAGTTGGGGAGTGTCTCTTCCGTGCAGAGTCTGATCAGGGTATCCACCTTGCTCTGGTACTCCTCTGCATCGGGCTGGTGAGCGCAGCCGGTGAGGAGCAGAGGGAGGACGAGCAGGGACATTCCCGTCGGTAGCCAGCGTGATCGGGTCATATAACCTCGTTACCTATGGTGGGTGGCGCCCGGGTGGCGGGCGTAACCGATACGATGGGCGCCATTGTAACCCGGCTCAGCGCGGGTTCGCGCCGTTATGCGGGATGGCCTGCAAAATGGCGATGGGGCGATTTTCCTCGTCGAGATCCTCCTCGATCTGCTCGAAGCCGCAGCGCTGCCAGAAGGCGAGGGCGGCAGGGTTGCTCAGCTGAACGCAGAGACGAACCGGCGCCGGGTTGAGTCGTGTCAGATGGTGGAAAAGCTGGCTGACGGCATTGCGCCCCACTCCTTTTCCCGCCATTTCGCTGTCGATCACCAGCAGACCAATCCAGGGATGCTTATCGAAGGGGTTGTTGGCCAGCAGATGGGCGATACCGACAACCTCTTGCTGCCTGCGAATGACCAGATAGCGGCCGCCGGCGGCCAGCACGGCTTCAGCATCCTGCCGGATGGCGCTGAGGGAAAGCGCCGCAGGGCCGCCCAGCGCCAGATTGAAGGCGGGTTGCGAGTTGATGACCCGCTGCTGCAGGGCCAGCCCGCCGGGGCTCAGGGTCTCTTCGGGGGTAAGGTTAACAAGCTCGATCTGCATGGGAAATGGGGGCGAATATCGGTGAAATCGGGGGCTGAGGATAGCATGGGGCGCTGTTGGAAAGGCACTGTCCGGTGGCTCGGCGCGCCCCAAATTGCCCTTGCGACTTGCATCACCCTATTGTGAGGCGCAGACTGTTTGGCCTTGTTTTTATGTGATTCGATTCAAGGCAACCATCATGACTCCTGCCATCAACCTGCTGAAGAAGCTCAAGATCCCCCACAAGCTCTACCCCTACGAGTGCGAAGCTCACGACGATTTCGGCAAGCATGCCGCGACTCAGCTCGGGCTGCCGGAGGCACAGGTATTCAAGACCCTGATCGCCCACCACGACAAACAGGCGGTGGTGGCCATCGTGCCCTCATCCGGCATGTGCAGCCTGAAACAGCTGGCCAAGGCGACCGGCCTCAAGAAGGTGGAGATGATGAAACCAGCGGAGGCGGAGAAGCTGACCGGCTACAAGGTGGGCGGCATCAGTCCGCTGGCCCAGAAGAAGCTGCTGCCCACCGTGCTCGACGAGTCGGCCATGCAATTTGACGAGATCCTGGTGAGCGGCGGCAAGCGCGGCCTCTCGGTCGGTGTGGCGCCGCAGGATATGCTGACCTTGATGAAGTGGATTGCCGCTCCCATCGGCGAAGAGTAATCGGTGAAGAGTCAGCGACGAAGAGTGATGCCCCGCACGGCCTGACGCTGCCGCCACGGCACGGTAGCGGGCTGGCTGGTATAGTGGAAGGAGACTGGCTGCCAAGGATATGGCCCCATGCGAGCATCTGTCAGATCCCTGCTGTGCGCAGTGCTGCTTCTCCCCGCCACGGGTAGTGCTACCCCTGCCTTTACCCTGCACTCCTGTTTTGAAAACAGCGACTCCTACCCCTGGCTGCTGCAGTCGGGGGAGGGGATCGTTCAGTATCACCTCAAGCTGGTGGCAGAGCGCCTTGGCATCGAAATCCTGATGACTCCACTCCCCTGGAAGCGCTGCCTCTCGCTGGTGAGCAGCGGCCAGATGGATGCTGCCTTCAAGATGAGCTATAGCGCGGAGCGGGCGAGCAAGATAGGCAGTTACCCGATGCGCGGTGACAAGCCGGATCCCGACAAGCGCTTGCTCATCGAAAGCTACAGCCTCTATCAGCTCAAGGGGGGCAAGAGCCAGTGGGATGGCACCACCCTCAGGGTCAAGGGGATAGTGGCGGCCCAGTCCGGTTTCTCCATCGTCGAGTTCCTGCAGGGGGCGGGAGTCGAGGTAGATGACTCCAGCCGGGATCCGCTCATCATATTGAAAAAGCTGGTGATGGATCGGGCCGCCGCCACCGCCTTGCAGACCGAAGTGGCCGACAGCCTGCTGGCGGCCCATCCCGACCTGCAAGGGCAGATCGAGCGGCTGGCGCCGGTGCTGGTGGAGAAACCCTACTATCTGGTCTTCTCCCACGCCTTCCGCCAGAGCCATCCGCATGAGAGCCAGCAGGTGTGGGATGCCATCGAGGCGGTGCGCAACTCGCCCGCCTATCGGCACTATGTGGCCACTTTCAGACAAACTCACCGGGTAGGGGATCAGGGATGAGAGCGATAAGCTATGGAACGGCAGAGCGGTTTGCAGGACGGTGGCTGGCGCAGCTGGTGGCCAGCCTGCTTGCGCTGCTCCCGCTGGCGGTCGAGGCGGTGACCCGCTTTACCTATATCAGTCCCGAGAGCGAGCGGGATCCGCGCACCACTTACGATCGGGAGCTGCTGCGCCTCGCCCTCGACAAGACGCGCGACCAGTTTGGCGACTATGTGATGGAGGCTGCGCCTCCCATGACCAAGGCCCGCGAGCGGGTCAGCATGCTGCTCGACAGCTTCCCCAATCTCTTTGCCATGGACAGTTACAGCAGCACCCGCGAGGGGCTGGGGCTGGCCTATGCCCGCTTCCCGGTGCATCTGGGGATCGTCAGCTACCGCATCTGTTTTGTCAGTCCGCAGCAGCAGGCGGCAGTCAGGCAGGTGACCGATCTTGCGGGCCTGCGCCGCTTCACCTTCGGTCAGGGCAAGGGGTGGCTCGATGTGGATATCCTGCGCCACGCCGGGCTGGAGGTGATGGAGGTGGATGGCTACGAGAAGCTGTTCAAGATGGTGGCGCGTGGCCGTTTCGATCTCTTCTGCCGCGGGGTGAGCGAACTGCGCAGCGAACAGCTCACCCACGACGAGGTGGAGGGTCTCAAGGTCGACGATGCCCTGATGATCTACTACCCGCTGCCCCGGGTTTTCTATACCAACGCCAACAACCGCGAGGCGCTCAAACGGGTCGAGCAGGGGCTGCAAATCGCCTGGCAGGATGGCTCGCTGCAGGCGCTGTGGCGCAAGAGCTTCGGCCCGGCCATCGCCTTTGCCCACCCCCGGCAGCGGCGGCTGATCAAGCTGGAGAACCCCTTTCTCAAGGGGATCAGCTTCGATTACCGCCCCTATTTCTACAATCCGCTCACCGATCGCTTCGGCGATCAGTGAGGCTCCCGCCACTTGCGGCAGAGCTCCAGCCAGGCCTCGGCGGTGTGCGACAGATAGCGCTCGCGCGGCCAGATCACCCCGAGTCGCCAGCTCAGCTCGAGCTCAAGTGGTCGCAACACCAGGCCGTCTGGTATGAGCCGATTGCAGACCGGCTCCGGCAGAAAGGCGATCCCCATGCCGCTGCGCACCATGGCGGTGAGAAAATCCCACTGACTGCTGCGTGCCGCCACCTGCGGCACAAAGCCAGCTTCCTGACACGCCTGCTCCAGCCGTTCGCTCAGGGTGAATGCCAGAGTCTGGGTATAGAGCAGGAAGGGCTCATCCTGTAGTGATTCCAGTCGCAGTGGTGCATCGCCGTGCCAGCGTGGCTGGTCCGGCAGTACGACCCGGATCGGGTATTGATCCAGATCTAGCGCGTTGAGGGCGCCTCCCTCCTTGGTCGGCAGCATGGTGATAGCGATATCCAGCTCCCCCTCCAGCACCGCCTGTTCGATCAGGCGGCCGCCATACTCCACCAGCGTCAGCTCCACCTTGGGGTAGCTGGTGCGGTAGGCGCGAATGAGATCAGCGTAGAGGTGACCCACCATGGGGGGAATGCCGAGGGTGAGGCGGCCATGCTGCAGGCTCTGCAGATCCGCCAGCTCCGCCTCCAGCTGCTGCATCTCGGCCAGAATGGTCTGGGCCCGCTGGAACAGCACCTGCCCGCTGTCGGTCAGGGTAAAGCGACGCCCCTCCCGGTTGAGCAGGGGCAGGCCCAGCTCCTCCTCGATATTGCGGATCATCTTGCTGATGGTGGGCTGGGTGACGAACAGCTTCTCCGAGGCACGGGTGAAGCTCTGCTCCCGAACCAGTTCGACAAAGTAGCGCAGGGCGCGAATATCCATGGGCTCTCCCGGGATAACAAGGGCTCTAATCATGCCAATATGGCATGAAATGACTCATTCTAATTCATTTCATGAAGGATCTGAGCCTCTCAACGGGGTGAGGCGTGCTGCGGGCAGGGGATAAACAGGCTGGCCGATCGGATGGCTGGAAAAATGTGGGGCGGCCAGGGTGGCCGCCCGTATGCACTCAGTTGCCGCGCAGGGCGGCGGTGAGGGCCGAGAGGGAGAGGCGCTGGCGCCCGCTCTGGTCGAAGTTGGCATCGTCCAGCCAGCGGCCAAGGGTCGCCTGCAGGGCTGGCCACTCGCTGTCGATCACCGAGAACCAGGCGGTATCGCGCGAGCGATCCTTGTCGACCCGGGCCTGCCGGAAGATCCCCTCGAAGGTGAAACCGAGTCGTAGCGCCGCCTGCCGGGAGGGGAGGTTGAGGGCGTTGCACTTCCACTCGTAACGGCGATAGCCGAGGGCGAAGGCGCGTCTCATCATCAGCGCCATGGCGGCGGTGGCGAGCCGGGTGCGGCGCATCGCCGGGGCGAAGTGGAGCCAGCCCACCTCGATGCTGCCAGCGAGAGGGTCGATGCGCAGAAAGCTGGCGAGCCCGAGGGTGCGCCCGCTGGCGGCATCGACGATGGCGTAGAACTGGGGATCCCGCCCCGCCGCCATACGCGCCAGCCATCCCTGCCACTCGGTGCGGCTCGGGAAGGGGCCGCTGGTGAGGTAGGTCCAAAGGCTCCCGTCATCCTCGCCGAAGGCTTGCCAGAGGCTCGCTTCGTGGCGTGCCGGATCGAGCGGCTCGCAGCGACAGCCCCACCCCTCAAGCAGTTGCGCGTCGGGGAAGCGGGCGCCGTCCCAGCCGGCGACCAGCGGCCCGAGCGGTTGGCCAAACTCGTTGATCTCAGCAGCCACAGCGCACCTCCTCGTTGGCCAGCTGGCCCGGCTCGTCGCCGAGCGCGACAGCAAAGCCATCCCGCTGCCACCAGTGGAGGCCGCCGATCAGCTCCTTGACCCGAAAACCGAGGCGCGCCAGCTTGTAAGCTCCCTGAGTCGAGCCGTTGCAGCCGATGCCGTCGCAGTAGCAGACGTAGATGGCATCGCGATCGAGCCCGGCCACCCGCTCGGGCACCATCTCCCGGTGCGGCAGGGAGATGGCCCCGGGAATGTGGCCGGCGGCGTAGTGCGCTGGCGAGCGGGTGTCGATGACGACGATGCCGGCCGTTGCCGCCATCAGGTCGGCGGCCAGATCGGCTGCATCAGTGCGGCAGGCGAGCTGGGCCTCGAAGAAGATGGCGGCCTGCTCGGGCGAGAGCAGGCCGGTGGAACGAACGTGACTCATGATTAACTCCTTGTCAGATGGCAGAGCTCCACTCTAGCGGCATAATGGTTCACACGGATGTACCAATTCTGCTGAATGGAGTAGACCAATGAGCGCCTTGCCAACCCTGTTTGCCGAGAACGATGCCAGCCTGCCGGTGCAGGAGCGGCTGGTGCGCACGGTGCGCGATGCCATCCTCGCCGGTCACCTGCCGCAGGGCAGCCGCCTGCCGCCGAGCCGGGTGCTGGCGCGGGATCTCTCCCTGTCGCGCGGCACGGTCGAACAGGCTTATGGCCGGCTGGAGGCGGAGGGCTACCTGACCCGCCGGGTCGGCGTGGGCAGCTTCGTGGCGCTGGCGGTGGTGCCCGCGCCGCGCAGCCGCCAGCGCGGTGGCGCCCCCCTGTCCAGGCGCGGTGCGGCGATCCTCGCCAGCGGTGCCTGTCAGGAGGAGACGGGCACCCCGCACAGTTTTGCCAGCGGTCAGGGCGATACGCTCGCCTTTCCCCGCGAGCTGTGGGGGCGACTGTTGCAGCAGCAGTGGCGTCGGCACGGGCCGCGCCTGATGCAGTATGGTGATCCGGCCGGTCTGCCCGCCCTGCGCCAGGCCATCGCCGCCTATCTGGTGCAGTCGCGCGGACTGGTCTGCCACCCGGAGCAGGTGCTGCTGCTCACCAGCTCCCAGCAGGGGATCCAGCTCGCCGCCCAGCTGCTGCTCGACCCCGGTGATACGGTCTGGCTGGAGGAGCCGGGTTACCTCGGCGCGCGCAATGCGATGCAGGCCGCCGGGGCGCACCTCCATCCGGTGCCGGTGGATGAGGAGGGGCTCAACCCGGCGGGCGATCATCCGGCGCCGCGCCTCATCTACACCACTCCTTCCCATCAATATCCCCTCGGCATGGCGATGAGCCTGCCCCGGCGCATGGCGCTGCTGGCCCGCGCCGAGCGGGAGCAGGCCTGGATCCTGGAGGATGACTACGACGGCGAGTTTCAGTACGACCAGCGGCCGCTTCCCTCGTTGCAGGGGCTGGATCGCAGCGGTCGGGTCATCTATGTGGGTACCTTCAGCAAGGTGCTGTTCGGTTCGCTGCGCCTCGCCTATCTGGTGCTGCCACCGGCGCTGCTGGAGCCCTTTGCCCGTGCGCGCGCCGCGTTCGACGGCCACAGCAACCAGCTGTTGCAGGCGGTGACCGCCGAGTTTCTGCAGGGGGGCTACTTTGCCAGCCATCTACGCCAGATGCGGCTGCTCTACCGCAGCCGGCGGGATCTGCTACTGGCCCAGCTGGCCGAACAGTGCCCGCAGTTGACCCCGATCCACACCGGTGCCGGATTGCAGTGCAGCGCGCTGTTGCCTCCCGGTGGCGAGGCGCGCTGGACAAACGTGGCCAACCGGCAGGGGTTGGGATTGCGGCCCTTGCGCCCCTTCTATCTGGGAGAGGCGGATCGGGAGGGGTGGCTGCTCGGCTATGCCGGCCTCGATAACGGCACCCTGCGCCAGCTCTGCCGCGACCTTGGCCGCGTGCTGCGGGAGGGGTGATGCATTCCTTTCAGGCATGAAATTGATAATTTAAATTCATTTCTGGAAGGTTTTGCCTCTCTCTATACTGTGAACCAGTTCACAGAAAGACCCTTAATCATGAAATCCCTTGCCCTGCGCTGGTTACAGACTCCCTTCCAGATTGTGTTGCTGGCAGCCATCTGGTTGCTGGCCGATACCGCGGTTCGAACCCTCCACCTGCCGCTGCCCGCCAACCTCACCGGCATGCTGTTGCTGCTGGCCTGCATCCTGCTCGGGGTAGTCAAGGCCGAGTGGTTCAGTGCCGGTGCGCGCTGGCTGCTGGCGGAGATGCTGCTCTTCTTCGTCCCCGCCGTGGTGGCGGTGGTCAACTATCAGGAGCTGCTGCTGCAAGAGGGGTGGCGCATCATGGTGGTGCTGCTGGTGAGCACCACCCTGGTACTCGGCACCACGGCGCTGGTGGTGGACCGGGTTTACCGCCTCGAACTGAAACTGGCCCGCCGGAGTCGCCGTCATGTCTGATACCCTGCTCGGGCTGATCTGTTTCGCCCTCACCCTGCTCTTCTACTACGCCAGCAAATGGCTCTACGGCAAAAAGCGGATCCTGCCACTGATGCCGCTGCTGCTGGCGCCGACCCTGCTGGTGGCCGTGGTGCTGCTGTTCCACATCCCCTATCAGGACTACATGGCGGAATCCCACTGGCTGCTCTGGCTGCTGGGCCCGGCGACCGTCGCCTTCGCGGTGCCGGTCTACGAGAACCGCCAGCTCATTCGTCGCCACTGGCTGTCGCTGTCGGTGGGGGTGGTCGCCTCGGTCATCATGGCGGTGGGGAGTACCGTGCTGCTGGCCCGCTGGCTCGATCTCTCCGACATGCTGCAGCGCAGTCTGGCGATGCGCTCCATCACCACGCCGTTTGCGGTGGAGGCGACCCGCGCCATCGGCGGTCAGAGCGATCTCACGGCGCTGTTTGTGGTGCTGACCGGCGTCATCGGCATGGCGGTGGGGGAGAGCGTGCTCACCGTGCTGGCCATTCGCAGTCGTCTCGGCAAAGGCGCCGGCTTTGGCGCCTCGGCCCATGGCGCCGGCACCGCCAAGGCCTATCAGATGGGTAACGAAGAGGGGGTGGTCTCCAGCATGGTGATGATGATTGCCGGTATGGTGACCGTGCTGCTGGCGCCCCTGCTGGGCCGGATGTTCTGGTAGGCTGAGCTTCCCTTTACAAGGCTGCCCATCCCGGCGCTACACTCTAGTGAGCGTGTATTCCCGGGATGAGCAGTATGACCTTTCATCGCCTCGCGTCCTTCTTGCTGCTGTGCAGCCTCTCACTTCTTGTCGCCCCCCTGCGGGCGAGCGACGTCTTTACCCATATCAGCCCGGAGAGCGACCGGGATCAGCGCACCATCTATTTTCGCGAGCTGCTGCAGCTGGCGCTGGAGAAGACCCGCGACAGCTTCGGTGACTACGAGCTGCGGGCGGCACCACCGATGAACCGGATCCGGCTGCGGCAGGTGCTGCAGACCAACCTCTACCCCAACTTCTTTGCCGTCGATACGCCGCAGCCCGATAGCTGCGAGGCCCTCGACTATGTCCGCTTCCCGGTGGAACTCGGCATCCTCGGCTACCGCATCTGCTTCGTCAGCCCGCAGCAGGCGAAGGCGATTGCCGGGGTGACCCGCTTCGAGCAGCTCAAGCAGTACCAGAACGTGCAGGGGCGCGGCTGGCAGGATGCCGCCATTCTGCGGGCGGCGGGTCTGCAGGTGCAGGAGGTGGACAGCTACGAGCGGCTGTTCAAGCTGGTGGCACGCGGGCGGGCTGACTTATTCTGCCGCGGCGCCAACGAGCTCTTCATCGAACTGGATCAGCACCGGGATCTGCCCGGCCTCACCGTGGAGCAGCATATCGCCCTGCACTACCCATTCCTCCATCTCTTTTACACCTTCAAGGAGAATCAGGCGGGGATCCGGCGCATTCAGGCCGGGCTCAAGCTGGCGTGGCAGGATGGCTCGCTGCAGCGGCTCTGGCTGCACCACTTCAAACCCTCCCTCGATCAGGCCAGGCTCCATGAGCGGCAGTTGTTCGAGCTGCCCAATCCGCTGCTCAAAGGGATCGACTTTGATTACGACGCCTACCACTACGATCCGGTGACCGGGCGTTTTGGCCCCGGCTTGCCCTGAGTGAAGCGAAAACACGGCCAGCCCTGCGGCTGGCCTTTTTGCGGTGCAAATCATTCCAAAGTGGCATGATGTTTATTATTTAAATTCATTTTTAGAATGATTTTCTGCTGCATATACTGGCTTTGCTTCACGGTATCGGCGCAGCGACACTGTCCGAACCGTCCAGTTCAGGCGTCTTGGTGTCCGGCATGAAGGCGTCCATCACCGATCGGGGCATGCCCCGGATTTGTTACCGCTGACGGAGCCTTCACATGTTCTCTTCTGCTACCAACGCGCTCATTGTCGAAGGGGGCGCCATGCGCGGCATCTTCGCCAGTGGCGTGCTCGATGCCTTCGTGGAAAGCCACCACTACCCGTTCGATTTCGTCATGGGCGTCTCGGCCGGGGCGACCAATCTGGTCTCTTACCTGAGCGAGCAGCCACGCCGCAGCCATCACATCATCACCGAGCTGGCCTGCAGCAGCGACTTTCTCGACCCGCTGCGCTTCGTCAAGGGGGGCGATCTGGTGGATATCAGCTGGCTCTGGCGGACCAGTCGTTACCGTTTTCCCCTCGATCTCGACACCTTCTCCGCCTGCCGCATTCCCTTCTATGCGGTGACCACCGATGTGGCGACCGGTGAAGCCGTCTACCTGCCGGTGCGCCCCGACAACATGGACGAGGTGCTGACCGCCACCTGCGCCCTGCCGGTGGTGCAGCACGAGACTCCCTCTGTCGATGGCCGTCCCATGGCGGATGGCGGCATCAGCGACTCCATCCCGGTGATCGAGGCCTATCGACGCGGGGCACGGCGGATGACGGTGGTGCTCTCCGAGCCGCGCGGTTATCGCAAGAAGCCGGCCCGCTTCTGCTGGGTGGTGAAGGCGCTGCTCAAGACCCAGCCTGCACTGGCACAGGCGATGCTGGCACGGGATGTGGCCTACAACCGCGCCCTCGACTTTATCGAAACGCCACCTGCGGATTGCGAAATCGAGGTGATCGCGCCACCGGCCGGTTTTCCGGTCTCCCGCTTTACCCGTGATCAGCTCAAGCTGGAGTCCGGCTATCTGCAGGGCTACTGGCAAGGGCGCCAGAGTCTGCTGCGGGCGGCTGGCGAGGTGATGGCAGTCGCCTGAGGGCCAAACATTGATTGGATGAGTCTGGCAGTATCAAAGGTCGGTTCATTCCTCTATTTGCGTTGTAGCTGTTGATCCGCCATCGGCATGACTTGCTAGCCGGCAGCAACCAGGTGACATATAGATTCATCCCATTATTTGATGGTTGATGACGGGGCATCCTTTTCCCTTATTTTCACCTATGTTGTTTTTGGTCGCTATTTATATGCCGAGGAGGATTATCTGAAAATCGAAAAGGAATATTGTTATGGCAACCCAAGAGTTGGAATTGTGCGTAGCTGAAAGCCACTATTACAATATTGTCGCAGAGCTGCTTGAATATGCCGGTGTGACGATTAATGGCCCCCAGCCATATGATATCAAAATAAATAATCACCTCTTTTTCTCCCGGGTTATCAAAGAGGGGTCGTTGGGACTGGGTGAGAGCTACATGGATGGCTGGTGGGATTGCCCGCGGCTTGACATGCTGTTCTATCGCCTGCTGGTGGCCGGAGTTGAAGAGCGTGTTCCGCGTCACCTCTCCGACATTGCCTATGTACTCACCAGCCGACTGGTGAACAGGCAGAGTCGCAGACGTGCCTGGCAGGTCGGGCGGGAGCATTATGATCTTGGCAACGATCTGTTTGAGCTGATGCTGGACCCCTATATGCAGTACTCCTGTGGTTACTGGGCCAGAGCCGATAATCTGGAGCAGGCGCAGAGCGATAAACTGCACCTGATTTGCGAAAAACTGCGGCTGCAAAAGGGGATGCGGCTGCTGGATATCGGATGTGGCTGGGGTGGACTGGCTCGTTTTGCTGCCGAGCATTATGGGGTGTCGGTGGTCGGTGTGACCATCTCGGCGGAGCAGCAGGCGCTGGCACAGGAGAACTGTTCCGGGTTGCCGGTCGAGATCCGTCTGCAGGATTATCGCGACCTCAACGAGCAATTTGACCGGATTGTATCGGTCGGGATGTTTGAACACGTCGGGCCGAAAAACTATGCGACCTATTTTGAGGTGGTCGCCAATAATCTGGTAGAAGATGGCCTTTTCCTGTTGCATTCCATCGGCTCAAATAAAACTGATTTGAATGTGGACAAGTGGATTGATAAATATATTTTCCCGAATGGTTGTCTCCCCTCGATATTGCAAATAGCCCAGAGCAGTGAAAAACAATTTGTCATGGAAGATTGGCACAATTTCGGTGCCGATTATGATCGCACCCTGATGGCATGGCTGACTCGTTTCAATGCGGCCTGGCCGAAATTGAAGTCGTATTACAACGAGCGATTCTACCGGATGTTCACCTATTACCTGAATGCTTGTGCCGGGGCATTCCGGGCGCGGGATATTCAGCTCTGGCAGGTGCTGTTCAGCCCCAAAGGGGTGACCGGCGGGATCCGTGTGCCCCGTTAGGGCGTGGGGCGCTGGTGCGAATGAAAAGGGAACCTCGCGGTTCCCCTTTTATCTTTCTGATCGGCAGGCGCTAGTTACAGCATCTGCTTGAGGCGATAGAGCAGATCCAGCGCCTGCCGCGGGGTGAGCTCGTCGGGACGCACCGCTTCCAGCTCATCGACTACCGGATGGCTCTGGGGCGCCATGGCCACCGGGGCCGGGCGGGTTTCACCGGCGGCTACCGGGGTGGCGCTCTCCAGCTCATGCAGTTTGTGACGGGCCTGCTGGATCACCGATTTCGGCACCCCCGCCAGTGCGGCAACTTGCAGACCGTAGGAGCGGCTGGCCGCCCCCTCCTGCACCGCGTGCATAAAGGCGATGGTGTCGCCGTGCTCCACCGCATCCAGGTGGACGTTGGCCAGCCCGCTCATCAGCTCCGGCAAGCGGGTCAGCTCGAAGTAGTGGGTGGCAAACAGGGTGTAGGCGCCGATCTTGCTCGCCAGCTGCTCGGCACAGGCCCACGCCAGCGAGAGGCCGTCGTAGGTGCTGGTGCCGCGGCCAATTTCGTCCATCAGCACCAGACTGCGGGCGGTGGCGTTGTTGAGGATGTTGGCGGTCTCGGTCATCTCCACCATAAAGGTGGATCTTCCCGAAGCGAGATCGTCCGACGCCCCGATGCGGGTAAAGATGCGGTCGATGGGGCCGATGCGGGCGCTATCGGCGGGGACGAAGGCGCCGATATGGGCCAGCAGCACGATCAGCGCGGTCTGGCGCATGTAGGTCGATTTACCGCCCATGTTGGGGCCGGTGATGATCAGCATCCGCCGCTCCCGCTCCAGCCGGATCGGGTTGGCGATAAAGGGGTCGGTCATCACCTGCTCCACCACCGGATGGCGGCCCGCCTCGATGATGATCTGATCCTCGTCGATGAGGGTGGGGCAGCGATAGTCGAGGGTTTCGGCCCGCTCGGCCAGGTTGGCCAGCACGTCCAGCTCCGCCAGCGCGGCAGCAGACTCCTGCAGATCGCCCAGATGTGGCAGCAGAGCATCGAGCAGCTCCTCGTAGAGGCGTTTCTCCAGCGCCAGCGCCTGCGCCTGGGCGGTGAGCACCCGATCCTCGTACTTTTTCAGCTCGTCGATGATGTAGCGTTCGTTGTTCTTGAGGGTCTGGCGGCGGATGTAGTGGGCCGGCACCAGATGGCTGTTGGCCCGGCTCACCTCGATATAGAAGCCGTGCACCTTGTTGTAACCCACCTTGAGGGTGTTGATGCCGGTCAGCAGCTTTTCCCGCTCCTCGATGCGGGCGAGGCTGGCGGTGGCGCCGTTGGCCAGATCCCTCAGCTCGTCCAGCTCGGCGTTGAACCCTTCACGGATCACGCCGCCATCGCGGATCAGCACCGGCGGCACCTCCATAACGGCGCGCTCCAGCAGGTCCAGCAGCTCGGGGAAGGTGCTGGCCCGCTCGCGCAGCTGCTGCACCGCCTCGTGCTCGCTTTCGGCCAACAGGCGCTGCAGTTCGGGCAGCTGGGCAAAGGCCTGCCGCAGCCGGGTGAGATCGCGCGGACGGGCCGAGCGCAGGGCCAGACGCGCCAGCACCCGCTCCACATCGCCGACCTGACGCAGCAATCCGCCCAACTCGTCATAGAGGTTCTGCTCGATCAGCTCCTTGATGGTGCTCTGGCGGCCTTTCAGGATCACCCGATCGCGGATCGGCTGGTGGATCCAGCGCTTGAGCAGCCGGCTGCCCATCGGCGTAGCGGTGCAATCGAGCACGGCGGAGAGGGTGTTGTCGTGACCACCTGCGAGATTCTGGGTCAGCTCCAGATTGCGGCGGGTGGCGGCATCCATGATGACCGCGTGATCCGGCTGCTCGAGGCGCACGCTGCGAATGTGGGGCAGGGCGGTGCGCTGGGTGTCCTTGACGTACTGCATCAGGCAACCGGCAGCGCACAGGGCGGTCTCGCTCTGCTCGACGCCAAAGCCCACCAGATCCTGGGTACCGAATTGTTGGCAGAGCAGATTGCGGGCGGTGCCAAGTTCGAACTCCCACTCCGGGCGCCGGCGCAGACCGCGGCGACCCTCGACGTGGTGCAGGAAGGCGAAGGATTCGGGGTAGAGCAGCTCCGCCGGATTGGTGCGCTGCAGCTCTGCCAGCAGGGTCTCTTCCTTCTCGAACTGGTTGATGAAGAAGCGGCCGGAGCCGATGTCCATGGTGCCGTAGCCGAAGCGGCGGCCATCGTGATAGACGGCGGCGATCAGGTTGTCCTGCCGCTCGCTGAGCAGCGCCTCGTCGGAGACGGTGCCCGGGGTGATGATGCGAATGACCTTGCGCTCCACCGGCCCCTTGCTGGTGGCGGGATCCCCCACCTGTTCGCAGATGGCTGCCGACTCGCCGAGCTGCACCAGCTTGGCCAGATAACCCTCGATGGCGTGATAGGGAACACCCGCCATCGGGATGGGGCTGCCGGCCGACTGGCCGCGCTTGGTCAGGGAGATGTCAAGCAGCTGGGAGGCCTTGCGGGCATCGTCATAGAACAACTCGTAGAAGTCGCCCATCCGGTAGAACAGCAGGATCTCCGGGTTCTCGGCCTTGAGGGTCAGATACTGCTGCATCATGGGCGTGTGGGCGCTGAGATTGGCGCTTGGCGCGGCGCCAGTAGCTTGGTGTTGTGCGGTCATGTTCTATTCCAGAAGGGGCCTCTGCGGGCCCGGGTCTGCGGTGATGAGCCTTGAGCTTGATGGCGCCATTCTACACATAAGCGCCGCGCCGGGGGAGGTTGGCTCACACCACCATTTGGCTGATGCGAGTCATCAGCCTTGTGACAATCAGCTCAGTTGCGAGGGGCTGCGGCGGGATCGCATAATGTGCCCTTTCCACTAATCAGAAGGAGCTGTGATGAAACTGGACGCAGAGATAGAGCACCTCGCCATCGAACTGGGGCGTGCCCTTGGTCAACGGGGCTGGCTGGCGGCGACCGCCGAATCCTGTACCGGCGGTGGGGTGGCATCGGCCATCACCGACATCGCAGGTAGCTCCGGCTGGTTCGACCGCGGTTTTGTCACCTACACCAACGAGGCCAAACAGCAGATGCTGGGGGTGAGCCGCGAGAGCCTTGAGCGGCACGGCGCGGTGAGCGAAGCGGTGGTGCTGGAGATGGCCCGCGGCGCGCTGGCGCACTCGTCTGCCTCCATCAGCGTTGCTATCAGTGGTATCGCCGGCCCCGGCGGCGCCACCGAGGGCAAGCCGGTCGGCACCGTCTGGTTCGCCTGGGCCGACAGCAATGGCCGCCACCACTCCCTGCTGGCCCGCTTCGACGGGGATCGCCGGCAGGTGCGCCAGCAGGCGGTGAGACAGGCCTTGTCGGGTCTGTTGGCCCTGCTCAGATAAATTGGGCTTGATACTGTATGAATAGACAGTATACTTAGCCCAACTTCATTTTTTACTCACGATTTCCAGCGGAGATTGGCATGGATCAGAACAAACAGAAGGCACTGGCGGCTGCGCTGGGTCAGATTGAAAAGCAGTTCGGCAAAGGCTCCATCATGCGTCTGGGCGACAGCAAGACCATGGATATCGAAGCCATCTCCACCGGCTCCCTCTCTCTGGACGTAGCGCTGGGGATCGGTGGTCTGCCGTGCGGTCGTATCGTCGAGATCTACGGCCCGGAATCTTCCGGTAAAACCACACTGACCCTGCAGGTGATCGCCGAGGCCCAGAAGAAGGGCAAGACCTGTGCCTTCGTCGATGCGGAGCACGCGCTGGATCCTATCTATGCCGCCAAGCTGGGCGTCAACGTCGATGACCTGCTCATCTCCCAGCCGGATACCGGTGAACAGGCGCTGGAGATCTGCGACATGCTGGTGCGCTCCAACGCCGTTGACGTCATCATCGTCGACTCCGTGGCAGCCCTGACTCCGAAAGCGGAAATCGAAGGCGAGATGGGTGACTCCCACGTTGGCCTGCAGGCCCGTCTGATGTCCCAGGCGCTGCGCAAGCTGACCGCCAACATCAAAAACGCCAACTGCCTGTGCATCTTCATCAACCAGATCCGGATGAAGATCGGCGTCATGTTCGGCAGCCCGGAGACCACTACCGGCGGTAACGCGCTCAAGTTCTACGCCTCAGTGCGTCTGGATATCCGTCGTACCGGCGCCATCAAGGAAGGTGACGAAGTGGTCGGTAACGAGACCCGCGTCAAGGTAGTGAAGAACAAGGTGGCTCCTCCCTTCAAGCAGGCCGAATTCCAGATCTTCTACGGTGCCGGTATCTCCAAAGAGGGCGAGCTGGTTGACCTTGGCGTCAAGCACAAGCTGATCGACAAGGCGGGTGCCTGGTACAGCTACAACGGCGAGAAGATTGGTCAGGGCAAGGCCAACGTGATGAAGCTGTTTGCCGAGAACAAGGCGCTGGCTGGCGAAGTGGAAGCCAAGCTGCGCGAGCTGCTGCTCTCCGGTGCCGTACCTGTCGACGACAAGGCTGCATCGGTTGAGGCAGAAGAGTTCGATGCCGAAAGCGAACAAGAGTTCGAATAAGGAACAAAGGAAGGCCGGGTAGATACCCGGCCTTGTTATTTATGATGGTTGATGAATCCGTGACCGAACCGGTCGAGCCCGCCGAGCCGACCTTTGCCGAGCAGCTGGCCGCTGCCCGCGGCTATGCCATGCGCAGTCTGGCCCGCCGCGAGAGTGCCGAATCGGAGCTGGCCAGACGCCTGCGCCAGCAGGGCTATCAGGAAGAGGTGATCGAGGCGGTGGTCGACTACTGCCGCGGTTATAACTGGGTCAATGACGAACGTTATGGTGCCATGGCGGTGCGGGCCGGTGTCGCCAAGGGACATGGCCCGCTCAAAATCCGTTTCGACCTGCGCCGCAAGGGGCTGGACGATGGCCAGATCGATGCCGCCTTCGAGCAACCCGAGCTGGACTGGTTCGAGCTTGCCTTCGAACTGCTGGAGCGACGGGCAAAAATTGCCGATCTGGCCGATTTCAAGCTGCGGATGAAGTGGCTCAAATATCTGCTGGGGCGCGGCTTTACCCAGGATCAGGCCCGTTATGCCATCTCGGCCCTGCAGGAGCGGGAGGAGTAACGCCACTGCGTGGCAACAGTCGTTTTACCTCTCCTTGTTGCATATTTTTCCTGCCGGCTCAGTAGCTTGCGCGCGCAATCCCGAAAAAGCCGCCTTTTGTTCATCTCATCCCTCTTTATGCGCTGCTTTTTTGCCTCTCGACAGTGAAAAAAGCCACTGTGAGCAGTGGCGCTCTTTTCTGGCCCGTTTATGTGCGCTTTTTCGCCCGTGGCGGCCCTGTCCGTTTTACTTTACCCCGCAGAAAACTTACATTAATGCGGTTAAAAGTCCGTATTCGAATCAAGCAGGATTTTCCATGTATATGTCCACGTCAGAGATTCGCGCTGCGTTTCTCGAGTATTTCCGTTCCCAGGGGCACCAGGTTGTCTCCTCCAGCTCGCTGGTACCGCATAACGACCCGACCCTGTTGTTTACCAACGCGGGTATGAACCAGTTCAAGGATGTGTTCCTTGGCGCAGACAAGCGTGCCTACAATCGCGCGACGACTTCCCAGCGTTGCGTGCGTGCCGGTGGTAAGCACAACGATCTGGAAAACGTCGGCTATACCGCTCGTCACCACACCTTCTTCGAAATGCTGGGCAACTTCAGCTTCGGTGACTACTTCAAACAGGATGCCATCAAGTTTGCATGGGGCTTCCTGACCGAGGTGCTGCAGCTGCCGAAAGATCGCCTGCTGGTGACCGTCTACGCGACTGACGATGAAGCTTTCGACATCTGGGAAAAAGAGGTCGGTGTCCCGGCCGATCGCATCGTGCGCATCGGTGACAACAAGGGCGCCCCTTACGCTTCCGACAACTTCTGGGCGATGGGCGATACCGGCCCGTGCGGTCCCTGCACCGAGATCTTCTATGACCACGGCGATCACATCTGGGGTGGCCGTCCCGGCTCACCGGAAGAGGATGGCGACCGTTTCATCGAGATCTGGAACGTGGTGTTCATGCAGTTCAACCGTCAGGCTGACGGCACCATGGAGCCGCTGCCGCGTCCGTCCGTGGATACCGGCATGGGTCTGGAGCGTATCTCCGCCATCATGCAGGGTGTCCACTCCAACTACGAAATCGACATCTTCCAGGCACTGATCAAGAAAGCGGCCGAGATTGTCGGCACCACCGATCTGAGCAACCAGTCCCTGCGCGTTATTGCTGACCACATCCGCTCCTGCGCCTTCCTGGTGGCAGATGGCGTGATGCCGTCCAACGAAGGTCGTGGCTATGTGCTGCGCCGCATCATCCGCCGCGCCGTGCGTCACGGTCGCAAGCTGGGCGCTACCGATGTCTTCTTCTACAAACTGGCTGCCGAGCTGGCAGTGCAGATGAAGGATGTCGCTGCCGAGCTGATCGCCCAGCTGCCGCTGGTCGAGCGCGTGCTGCGCATCGAAGAGGAGCAGTTCGTCCGCACGCTGGATCGCGGTCTGCTGCTGCTGGAAGACGCTCTGGCTAACCTGGGCGATGCCAAGGTTATTCCGGGTGAAGTGGTGTTCAAGCTCTATGACACTTACGGCTTCCCGGCCGACCTGACTGCCGACGTGGTGCGCGAGCGCGAGATCGGCATCGACGAAGAGGGCTTCAAGGCCGAGATGGAGAAGCAGCGTGCTCGTGCCAAGGAAGCGTCCAGCTTCGGCGTGAACTACAACGAGATGCTCAAGCTCGACTTCGAGACCCCCTTCACCGGTTACAAGACCCTGAGCGAGCGCACTCGCGTGGTCGGCATCTACAAGGGTGTGGAAGAGGTGAGCGGTCTGATCGCCGGTGACGAAGCTGTCATCGTGTTGGAAGAGACCCCCTTCTACGCCGAGTCCGGCGGCCAGATTGGCGACAGCGGTACTCTGAAAGTGGACGACGGCATCTTTGCCGTGACCGACACCCTGAAAGCGGGCAAGGCGATCATCCACAAGGGTTATATGGAGTTGGGCACCCTGGAGAAAGGGGCCGAGGTTGAGGCCGTGGTGGACGCTGACCGTCGCCAGGCCATCGCCCTGAACCACTCCGTAACTCACCTGCTGCACGCAGCTCTGCGTCAGGCACTGGGCGAGCATGTCACCCAGAAAGGTTCTCTGGTTGGAGCCGAGCGCATGCGTTTCGACTTCTCCCACTTCGAGGGGCTGACCATGGCGACCATTCGCCGGGTCGAGGAGCTGGTCAACAACCAGATCCGCGCCAACCACGAAATCACCACCCAGCTGATGGATCTGGAAGCGGCCAAGTCCGCCGGTGCCATGGCGCTGTTTGGTGAAAAATATGAAGACGACGTGCGTGTTGTGCGCATGGGCGACTACTCCACCGAGCTGTGCGGCGGTACTCACGCCAAGCGCACCGGTGATATCGGCTTCTTCAAGATCATCGCCGAGAGCGGCATCGCGGCTGGTGTGCGCCGTATCGAAGCGGTGACCGGCAAAGCGGCCATCGACTTCATGCATCAGGTTGGCGAGCAGATCGAAGAGGCTGCTGCCCTGGTGAAAGGCGACCAGTTCTGCATCGCCGACAAGGTTCGCCAGATGCTGGACAAGGCCAAGATGATGGAGCGCGAGCTGGAGCAGCTCAAGGCCAAGCTGGCCGCTCAGGCCGGTAACGACCTGCTGGGTCAGGTGATCGAGATCAACGGTCAGAAGGTGCTGGTTGCAGCGCTGGAAGGGGCCGATCCGAAATCCCTGCGCGGCATGCTGGACGAGCTGAAGAACCAGATGAAGTCCGGTGTTGTGCTGCTGGCAACCTGTGCCGACGGCAAGGTCAACCTGATCGCGGGCGTCACCAACGACCTGACCGGCAAGGTCAAGGCCGGTGAGCTGGTCAATCTGGTTGCCCAGCAGGTGGGTGGCAAGGGCGGTGGCCGTCCGGACATGGCACAGGCGGGTGGTACCCAGCCTGAGGCGGTGCCGGCAGCGCTGCAATCCGTTCACTCCTGGCTGGAAGAGCGCCTGTAATCGGGCGAGGTGATCTGTGGCACTCTATGTACAGAAGTACGGCGGCACCTCGGTCGGCACACTGGAGCGGATCGAGGCGGTAGCTGAGCGGGTCGAGCAGACCCGCGCCCAGGGACACGACGTGGTGGTGGTTGTCTCCGCCATGTCGGGCGAAACCAACCGGTTGCTGGGCATGGCCCAGCAACTGGATCCTGATGCCAACCGGCGCGAGATGGATGTACTGGTCTCCACCGGTGAGCAGGTCACCATAGCGCTGCTGGCCATCGCGTTGAACAAACGCGGTTGCCCGGCGGTCTCGATGACTGGCGATCAGGTACGGATTCATACCGATTCCGCCTATGGCAAGGCGCGCATCACCCACATCGACACCGAGCTGGTTCATGCCGAACTGGCTGCGGGCAAGGTGGTGGTGATCGCCGGTTTCCAGGGCCGTGACGAGCATAACGCCATCACGACGCTGGGCCGCGGCGGTTCGGATACCACGGCAGTTGCCGTGGCGGCGGCCATCAAGGCCGATGAGTGCCAGATCTTTACCGATGTGGATGGGGTATACACCACGGATCCGCGCATCGAGCCCAAGGCTCGTCGTCTCGACACCATCACCTTCGAGGAGATGCTGGAGATGGCCAGTCTCGGCGCCAAGGTGCTGCAGATCCGCTCGGTGGAGTTTGCGGGCAAGTACCGCGTCCCGCTGCGGGTGCTGTCGAGCTTTGTCGACGGAGAGGGAACCTTAATCACATATGGAGGTGAGAGGATGGAAGCTCCCCTGGTATCCGGGATCGCTTTTAACCGCAACGAGGCCAGCCTGACCATTCTGGGTGTGCCGGACAGACCGACCGTGGCTGCGCAGATCCTGAACCCGATCAGCGACGCCAACATTGATGTCGACATGATTGTGCAAAATACCCTGGGAGATGGCACCGCCGACTTCACCTTCACGGTGAATCGTGACGACTACCGCCGTGCCCGTGCGCTGCTGGAGGAGACCGCCACTGAGCTGGGAGCCTCCTGCGTGCAGGGGAATGGCGAGATTGCCAAGGTCTCCATTGTCGGTGTCGGCATGTGGAACCATCCCGGTGTTGCGCGCACCATGTTCAAGGTATTGGGCGAGGAGGGGATCAACATGCAGTTGATTTCTACCTCTGAAATCAAAATCTCGGTGGTGATTGACGAGAAGTATCTGGAGCTGGCGGTGCGGGCCCTGCACGCCGCTTTTGGATTGGATCAAGCGCCCCAAGAGCAGCCTTTGGGCTAACAATCGCTGATTGATTTAGTTTCAACCATTTACCATATCGGTATCTTTGTAAGATAATGTCGCATATCGATATAAAAACAAAACAGGATACAGGAGCAAGCGAATGCTTATTTTGACTCGTCGTGTAGGGGAAACCCTGATGATTGGTGATGAAGTGACTGTCACCGTACTGGGCGTTAAAGGTAACCAGGTCCGTATCGGTGTTAACGCGCCGAAAGAGGTCTCCGTACACCGCGAAGAGATCTACCAGCGCATCCAGGCTGAGAAAGTACCGGGTCAATCCGGCTTCTAAGCGGCTTTAATGGCTGTGACAAGGCGACACCTCATGTGTCGCCTTTTGTTTTTTAAGGCCAGGCAAAACCGCGCTGCAAGGTGCAAAAGAGCGGGATAAGTGTCGATATTGTTTGAATATTCCACGCTTTGGCCAAATGCTGAGCGAACACGCTTTTTTCTCCAAAAAAGTGTTTGACTAAAAATCCCTGTGAAGTATTATCAGCCCCGCAAACGGAGAGGTGGCCGAGAGGCTGAAGGCGCTCCCCTGCTAAGGGAGTATGCGGCTTATACCCGCATCGGGGGTTCGAATCCCCCCTTCTCCGCCATTTTGCGCCCGTAGCTCAGCTGGATAGAGTACCTGGCTACGAACCAGGTGGTCAGAGGTTCGAATCCTCTCGGGCGCACCATATTCGACTCTTTGGAGTCATGTGTTGACCATCAGCAAGTCAGCACTGAAAAAGGCTTACTGTTGAGTAAGCTTTTTTTATCGTTTGAAAACTGAGCGCCCGTAGCTCAGCTGGATAGAGTACCTGGCTACGAACCAGGTGGTCAGAGGTTCGAATCCTCTCGGGCGCACCATGTTTCAAGCAGTGCAACAATTTATGAGCGCCCGTAGCTCAGCTGGATAGAGTACCTGGCTACGAACCAGGTGGTCAGAGGTTCGAATCCTCTCGGGCGCACCATATCTCAAGCAGTGCTACAAGTTGTGAGCGCCCGTAGCTCAGCTGGATAGAGTACCTGGCTACGAACCAGGTGGTCAGAGGTTCGAATCCTCTCGGGCGCACCATGTTTCAAGCAGTGCAACAATTTATGAGCGCCCGTAGCTCAGCTGGATAGAGTACCTGGCTACGAACCAGGTGGTCAGAGGTTCGAATCCTCTCGGGCGCACCATATCTCAAGCAGTGCTACAAGTTGTGAGCGCCCGTAGCTCAGCTGGATAGAGTACCTGGCTACGAACCAGGTGGTCAGAGGTTCGAATCCTCTCGGGCGCACCATACAGACAGCCTCGACTTCGGTCTGGGCTGTTTTTTTATGGGCGTTTTTCACCCTCTATCCATCTCGCTTGTTCCCGCTAATGGTGCTGCAACGGCCTCTTCCCAGCTTGCTGCAACACCCGTATTCCCACTTCTTCCAGCCCGTTGCCCCTCGTTAGCCTACCGCGTCAAAACCTCGCTGTTTGCAGTGGTTTATCTTGCATGCGTGGATACCTGGTTACTACCGCCAAATGCCTTATAACCCGCTCCTGCGCGGTTTGGCGGCAATAAAAAAGGATGCCGCAGCATCCTTTTTCAATAGGAGTGATTCACTCAGCTTTTCAGCCATTTGCGAATGCGGTTGGCATCGCCGACCGGGGTGCGTTTGCCCACCGAGTTGAGCAGCACGATGGCCAGCTCGCGGTTGTCCGGCTTGGCCCGCATTACCAGACAGCGGCCCGCTTCATCGGTAAAGCCGGTCTTGGAGAGGCGCACATCCCAATCCGGGTTTTTCACCAGCGGGTTGGTGTTGTTGAACATCAGGCTGTAGGCCGGGGTGGTGAAACGCATCTCGCGGTTCTCGTCCTGAGTGAACTGGCGGATCAGCGGCTGGCGATAGGCGGCAGCCACCAGCTTGGCCAGATCCTGCGCAGTCGCGACGTTGCGGGTCGAGAGGCCGGTGGAGTCGTAGAAGTGGGTATTGCGCATGCCCAGCTGACGCGCCTTGTTGTTCATGGCGCGCACGAAGGCGCTGCGGCCGCCCGGGTAGTGACGGCCGAGGGCCGAGGCCATCCGGTTCTCGGAGGACATCAGCGCCAGATGCAGGGCGTCGCGGCGGGTCACCTTGGTGCCCATGCGAATGCGCGAGTGGGTGTGCTTGACCCGGTCGATGTCATCCTTGTCGACCGTGATGACCTGATCCAGATTTTGCCGGGCTTCCAGCACCACCAGCGCCGTCATCAGCTTGGTGAGGGAGGCGATGGGGCGGGCCTTGTTGGCATTCTTCTGATAAAGGGTCTTGCCCGAGTTGACGTCTACCACCAGTGCGCTTTCCGAGCGTACATCCAGCTTGGCAGGGCTGGGGGCGGCACTCGCCGCAGGCAATCCCAGCATTCCCATCAAGCCGACAACCAGCGCAACTGCGCGAATCCGACACCGCATACTACCGACTCCATTCCCATCGAAAAAAGGCGCTAGATTCACTCATTTTTGACCGGGCTTTACAAGGGGCGATCGAGACTATTTCTGCGCTTTGCGCAAAAGCGGGATCAAAAAAGCCCTCCATGGGAGGGCTCTTCGTGCAGGCATGGTCAGCCGGCGTCAGTTCTGGGTCCGTGTGGCCTTGCGCTTGCTGATCCAGCGCCAGATGAGGGCGATGACGCCACCTACCAGCAGCACCACCGGCAGGTAGATGATGATGCTGAGGAACTGGGACTGATATTCGGCCGCCAGTTTGGTGTGGCTCAGGTAGTAGCCGAAGCCCACCAGCGGGCAGATCCACATGATGGAGCTGATCAGATTGACGATGAGAAAGCGGCCCTGCGGCAGTTCGGTGGCGCCGACTATGTAGGGGTAGGCGGTGCGGACGAAGGCGATGTAGCGGGCGGTGATCAGGGTGATGATCCCGTATTTGTCCAGCAGGTAGTAAACCTTCTGCTGGTGCTTCTCTTCCACATGGGAGAGCAGCCGGTGGTAGAGCTGGGTATGGCCGAGGAAGCGCCCCTGCATGTAGCCGAGCCAGGTGCCGACGAAGGTGGCCATGATCAGCAGCGGGATCACCCCGAAGGAGAGCACGTCCTGATAGATGAGGACGCCGGTCAGGATCAACAGGCTGTCGCCGGGCAGGAAAGCGGTGGGGATAAAGCCATTTTCCAATACCAGAAAGGTCAGTAAGACGGCGCAAACCATGAAGGCCATCTTGGGATCGGACAGGGTCACCAGATCCTGATGCATAAAGGCGTGAGCCAGTTGGTAAAACCGCTCCATACTTGCAAACTCCGCAGGTTAGCTGGGTTGATCGGTCAAGGGCATGGCGAGCACCTTGTCGATGCGCAGACCATCCATGTCAACAATTTCCAGTTGCCACTGTTCCAGGGTCACCAGATCGCCGGTGTGTGGAACACGACCAAGGAGCAGCATGATAAGCCCTCCGAGGGTGTGATAGTGATGTTTTTCTTCTTCCGGCAGGCGAACCAGCTCCAGACAGTCCTTCAACTCGGGCAGCGGGATCAGGCCATCGAGCAGCCAGCTGCCGTCAGCGCGCTGGAATGCCCAGTTGTCCTCGCCATCCTCCTGCTGGAAATCCCCGGCCAGCGCTTCCAGCAGATCCTGCTGGGTGACCAGCCCCTGCAGCTCGCCATACTCGTCCACCACCATCACCATCTGTTCGCTGTGGGTGCGGAAGTGGTTGAGTAGCTCGACCCCGTTGAGGGTCTCGGGCAGCAGGCTGCAATCCTGGGTCAGGGCCGCCAGATCGATGGGTTCTCCCTTGATGTAGGCGTGCAGCACCTTGCTGACGTTGATGACCCCTACCAGATCCGACAGGCTGCCGTCGCAGACCGGGAAGAAGCTGTGACGATACTCCACCAGCCGTTGCAGGTTGGCCTCCAGCGGCAGCGCCAGATCCAGATAGCGGATATCGCTGCGCGGTACCATCAGGGAGGAGAGGCTGCGCTCGTCTAAACGAAACACGTTGCGCAGCATGGTGTGTTCGTGATCCTCGATCACCCCGGCTTCCGACCCCTCTACCAGCATGGCATGGATCTCCTCCTCGGTGACGTTGGCGTTGCCATTCTGGTTGACCCGCAGCAGGCGCAAGGTGGTGTTGGTGGATGCCGAGAGCAGCCAGACGAAGGGGCGGGTCATGATGGCAAGCCACAGCATGGGGCGCGCCACCATACAGGCGATGCGCTCGGCGCTGAGCTGGCCAAGCCGTTTGGGCACCAGTTCACCCACCACGATGGAGAGGTAGGTTACCCCCACCACTACGATGACGGTGGCGATAAGTCCGCTGCTCTTGGGGGAGAGTCCCCACTCCTGCAGCCAGAGGGAGAAGGGCTGCGCCAGCAGGGATTCGCCATAGATACCGTTGAGCAGGCCGATGGAGGTGATGCCGATCTGCACGGCGGAGAGGAAATGAGTCGGGTTTTCGCCGAGTTTGAGTGCGATGGCCGCCGAGCGGCTTCCTTCATTGGCCAGCTTGCCAAGGCGCGCCTTGCGGGCGGTGACGATGGCGATTTCCGACATGGCGAAGAGGCCGTTAAGCAAGATCAATCCCAACAGGATCAACAGTTCCATACTGCAGCTGCACTCCTTGAGTAGAAAATATCGCTGGCAGTGTAATGAATTTGGCGGCGATGTGCTTGTGAAAGCGGGTGATCCTGCTCGCTAATTTGATCTCGCAGGGGCCGGGAGTGACGCGCGGGGAGGAGAAAAGGGCGGGAGATCCCGCCCTTGGCATGATTGCAGAGTCCCCTGTCAGAACTGCTGGAAGTAGCGCTGGATCTGCTTGGGATCCTTGGTCTGGGTCAGGGAGAGCATCAGCAGCACCCGCGCCTTCTGTGGGTTGAGGGTCTCGGCGGCGACGAAGCCGTACTTGGCGTCATCGATCTCGGCATCCAGAGTGGTGGAGCCGGTCGGTACGCGGGCGGAGCGCACTACCCGGATGCCGTCCTTGCTCGCCTTGGCCAGGGTGTCGAACAGGGTGTGGTAGAGGTTGCCATTGCCCACCCCGGCGCTGACGATGCCGTCGAACTTGGCATCCACCATCGCCTTGGCCGGCAGATCGGTGGCGTTGGCGTAGCTGTAGACGATGCCAACCTGCGGCAGCTTGTCGAGCTTGCTCACGTCAAACGGGGTCTTGCTGGTGTGCAGGCGAGCCGGACTGCGCTGATAGTCGATCTTGCCGTTGTGGATGTAGCCGAGCGGGCCGAAGTTGGGGGAGGCGAAGGTCTGCACGCCGGTGGTATTGGTCTTGGTGACGTCGCGGGCATCGAGCACGGTGTCGTTCATCGCCACCATGACGCCACGTCCCTTGGAGGCGGGGTCAGAGGCGGTCACCACGGCGTTGTAGAGGTTCATCGGGCCGTCGGCACTCATGGCGGTGGAGGGGCGCATGGCGCCGACCAGCACCACCGGCTTGTCGCTCTTGACGGTCAGGTTGAGGAAGTAGGCGGTCTCTTCCATGGTGTCGGTGCCGTGGGTGATGACGATGCCATCCACATCATCCTTGGCCAGCAGCTCGTTGACCCGCTTGGCCAGCTTGAGCCACACCTCGTCGTTCATGTCCTGAGAGCCGATCTTCACCACCTGCTCACCCTGCACGTCAGCTACGTTTTTCATCTCGGGCACGGCGGCGATCAGGGTTTCGATGGCCACCTTGCCTGCCTCGTAGTTGGACTGGGTAGCGGACTGGCCTGCCCCGGCGATGGTGCCGCCGGTCGCCAGGATATGCACGTTGGGCAGCGCCATGGCCATGGGGGAGAGGGTCAGGCCGACGATGGCGGCGAGCAGGGTCTTGCGGATCGGTAAGGTCATGCTGCAAATCCTTATGGTTGGAATAATTGCAGCCAGTTTGCCCAGATAACCACCAATATCTGTGATAAAACTCACCAAAAGACAGGTGGGTACAGATTTTTAACCTGTTTTATACCTCTATAGAGATAATTTAACTCGCAGAGAAACCCTTGGCTTCGATCAGGGCGATCAGCTCGGCCTTGCTCAGCTCGCTCTCGATGACGGCCTTGCTGCTGGTAAAGTCGACGGTCGCGGTGGTAACGGCAGGCTGGGCCAGCAGGGCTTTTTGCAGGCTGGCGGCGCAGCCACCACAGGACATGCCGGAGACGGTGAGTTCGATGGTCATAAATGCTCTCCTCGGTTGATATGGCACAAGGGTAAAGCTGTCGCCTCCGGCAAGGTCAAGCCGTCAGTACATAAGACCCAGATAGTTCATCAGGGTTGCTCCCAGTCGGTGGATGGGTGACATGCGAGCCAAGGTTCATAGTGACGATGAGGTTGGCAGTTTCCTCTGACAGGGTCAGTACATCAGACCGAGGTAATTCATCAGGGTTGCCCCGAGGCTGGTAGTAACCAGCGAACCCAGGGTGGTGGTGGCGATGATGTTCGCTGCCAGCACGCTATCGCCTCCCATGGCGCGGGTCATCACATAGCTGGCGGCGGCAGTCGGGGTGGCGCTGATAAGAAACAGGATGCCGAGCTCCAGATGGCTGAAGCCGAGCAGGGCTGCCCCCAGAGTGAACACCGCAGGAATGAGGCAGAGCCGCATCACGCTGGCCCAGCCGGTCAGCGCCGCCCCGCCGCGCAGTGCGCCGAGACTGAGGGAGGCGCCGGTGCAGAGCAGCGCCAGTGGCAGGGTCATGTTGGCGAAGTAGCCGCCAGTGGTGAGCAGCAGTTGCGGCATCTTGATGCCGAGCAGGCTGAACGGCAGAGCCGCCACGATGGCGATGATGAGCGGATTCTTGATGATGCCGAGCAGGATGGGGCGAATGCCGGCCGCGCCGCCGAGGCTGCGGGTGAGGGTGATGACCGCGAGGATGTTGTAGAGCACGGTGACCGCGCCGACGTAGAGCGCTGCCGCCCCCAGCCCCTCGTGGCCATAGGCGTTTTGCACGTAGGCGAGCCCTATGATGGCGCTGTTACCGCGAAAGCTCCCCTGCACGAAGATGCCGCGCAGTCGCTGCTCGCCGATAAAGCGGCCCGCCAGCAGCTCCAGCACCAGATAGCTGGCGACGGTGGCGAGCAGGCCGTAACCGATAAACCAGGGGCTCGGCATGGTGGCGAAGTTGGTGCCAAGAATGCTGAGAAAGAGCAGGGCGGGCAGGGTGACCTGAAACACCAGCCGGGAGGCGGATTCGGTGAAGGGCTCCGGCAGCAGCCCCAGCCGCTTGAGCCAGATGCCGAGCAGCAGGATCACGCAGATGGGGCCTGTGATGGAGAGGGAGAAGAGCAGACTGGCCAGCAGATCCATGGTGGGCGTCCTCCTGATGCGCCGTCCGAAGCGGGGCAAAAAGGGCATTCTAACGCCATGGGCTTGTATTCACAGGGGTTAATCACAACAATGTGGGCAATTTCCACCGCCTGTGCCAAGCCCCAGTGAGTCAATCCATGGACAAGAAACTGACCATCCTCGATATCGCCCGCCTCTCGGGGGTCGGCAAGTCGACTGTCTCCCGGGTGCTTAATCAGGATCCCAAGGTGAAGCAGGAGACCCGCGAGCGGGTGGAGCAGATCATCGCCGAGCACGGCTTCGTGCCGAGCAAGTCGGCGCGGGCCATGCGCAGCCAGAGCCAGCAGGTGGTGGGGATCATCGTCTCGCGGCTCGACTCCAGCTCGGAGAATCAGGCGGTGCGTGGCATGCTGGAGACCCTCTACCAGCGCGGCTACGACGCCGTGCTGATGGAGAGCAAGTTCTCTCCGGCCAAGGTGCAGGAGCATCTGGCGGTGCTGGAGCGGCGCGGAGTGGATGGCATCATCCTGTTCGCCTTCAATGATCTCGACTATGCCGCCATGGCGCCGCTCAGGGATAAGCTGGTGCTGGTTGCCCGCGAATATCCCGGTTTCTCCTCGGTCTGCTTTGACGATGTCGGGGCGGTGCGCACCATGCTGGGCCAGCTCGCTGCCCGCGGTATCCGCGATATCGCCTATCTGGGGGTGGATACCGCCGACCTCACCACCGGCCAGCGCCGGCTCGACGCCTACCTCGGCTACTGCGCCGAGCAGGGGCTGGCGGCGCGTAGCGCCCTCGGCGATCTCAGCCTGCAGAGCGGCTACCGGTTGGCTGCCGAGCTGCTTACCCCGACTACCGGCGCGCTGGTCTGCGCCAGCGACACCCTTGCCATCGGTGCGGCGAAATACCTGCAAGAACAAGGGCGTAGCGAGGTGCTGGTGACCGGCCTTGGCAACAACCCCATGCTCACCTTCCTCTTTCCCAACGCCCTCACTCTGGATCTCGGTTACAAGGGGGCAGGGGAGCAGGCGGCGCGGCAGCTGCTCGGCCAGATCGAGCAGGAGCAGCCGCCGCTGGCGACCATAGCCCCCTGCCGTACCCTGTGACCCCAATCACTCCGGACTGAACAAAAAACGCGCTTTTTGTGACGCTGGCCACGAATTGGGAACGTTCCCATTTCGATCTGGCAAGATTGTCGGCATGCTAAATGGGAACGATACCAAAAACGCTCGAGCCCAAAGAGTGGCTCGCAAGGGCGATGCAGACCACTATTCAATGGCGTCACAGAGGGAAGACCCATGTCCAAGATCAACGCACAGCAGCTTGCCACCCTGATCGACAAGATCGGCGGCAGGGAGAACATCGCCACCGTCAGCCACTGCCTGACCCGGTTGCGCTTCGTCCTGAACGATCCGGCCAAGGCCGACAGCAAGGCCATCGAAACCATCCCGGCGGTGAAGGGAAGCTTCACCCAGGGCGGTCAGTTCCAGGTGGTCATCGGCAACGAGGTGGAACAGTGGTACAAGGCGCTGACCGAACAGCTCGGCGTCAGCGGTGGCAGCAAGGAGGCCGCCAAGCAGGCGGCGCGCCAGAACATGAATCCGCTGGAGCGGGGCATCTCCCATCTGGCGGAGATCTTCGTGCCGCTGCTGCCCGCCATCATCACCGGCGGTCTGATCCTGGGCTTTCGCAACGTCATCGGCGACATCAAGATGTTCGACGATGGCACTCACACCCTCACCGAGATCAGCCAGTTCTGGGCTCAGGTGCATGCCTTCCTCTGGCTGCTGGGCGAAGCGATCTTCCACTTCCTGCCGGTGGGCGTCTGCTGGTCTGCGGTCAAGAAGATGGGCGGCTCCGAGATCCTCGGTATCGTGCTCGGTATCACGCTGGTGTCGCCGCAGCTGATGAACGCCTACGGCATCGGCCAGCAGACTCCCGAGGTGTGGGACTTCGGTCTGTTCGTCATCCAGAAGGTGGGTTATCAGGCGCAGGTCATTCCGGCGCTGCTGGCGGGTGTCTTCCTCGCATGGGTAGAGACCAACCTCAAGCGGATCATTCCGGCCTATCTCTATCTGGTGATTGTGCCGTTCGTTTCGCTGCTGCTGGCGGTGATCGTGGCTCACGCCTTTATCGGCCCGTTCGGTCGCTGGATTGGTGAGGGCGTCGGCTTCGCTGCCAAGGCCGCCATGACCGGCTCCTTCGCTCCTATCGGTGCCGCCCTGTTCGGTTTCCTCTACGCGCCGCTGGTCATCACCGGCATCCACCACACCACCAACGCGGTGGATCTGCAACTGATGCAGAGCATGGGTGGCACCCCGATTTGGCCGCTGATCGCCCTCTCCAACATCGCTCAGGCTTCTGCGGTCGTCGGCATCATTCTGATTAGCCGCAAGGAGAACGAGCGGGAGATTTCGGTGCCTGCCGCCATCTCCGCCTACCTCGGGGTGACCGAACCGGCGATGTACGGTATCAACCTCAAGTACAAGTTTCCCATGCTGTGCGCCATGGTGGGCTCCAGCCTTGCAGCCCTCATCTGCGGTTTCGCCGGGGTGATGGCCAACGGCATCGGGGTAGGCGGCTTGCCGGGCATCCTCTCCATCCAGCCGCAATACTGGGCCGTTTACTCCCTCGCCATGCTGGTCGCCATCGTGGTGCCGGTGGTGCTGACCCTGCTGGTCTACAAGCGCCAGCAAGCGGCCGGCAAGCTGGCCGAAGCCAGCGCCTGAATCTGATTGTCAGGGCGACCTTGCGGGTCGCCCCCTCCCTTTTCAATTTGTGACAAGAGAAAGAGCCATGAGCCAAACACCCTGGTGGCAGAGCGCCGTGATTTACCAGATCTATCCCAAGAGCTTTCAGGATTCCGGCGCCCGTGGCACCGGCGATCTCAAGGGGATCATGGCCCGCCTCGATTACCTCAAGACGCTGGGGGTCGATGCCCTCTGGCTGACCCCGGTCTACGTTTCGCCGCAGGTGGACAACGGCTACGACATCGCCGACTACTACGCCATCGACCCCGCCTACGGCACCATGGCCGACTTCGAGGCGCTGCTGGCTGCCGCCCACGCGCGCGACATCCGCATTGTGATGGATATCGTGGTGAACCACACCTCCACCGAGCACGCCTGGTTCAAGTCGGCGCTGGGGGATAAAAACAGCCCCTACCGCGACTACTACATCTGGCGCGATCCGGTGGATGGCGGCGTGCCCAACAACTGGCAATCCAAGTTTGGTGGCAGCGCCTGGGAGCTCGATGAGATCACCGGTCAGTACTACCTGCACCTGTTTGCCCGCGAGCAGGCGGATCTCAACTGGGAAAATCCGGCGGTGCGCGCTGAGGTCAAAAACATCATCCACTTCTGGGCCAAGAAGGGGGTGGACGGTTTCCGCCTCGACGTCATCAACCTTATCTCCAAGGATCAGGCGTTCCCGAACGACGAGATTGGCGATGGCCGCCGCTTCTACACCGACGGGCCGCGCATCCACGAATTCCTGCAGGATGTGAGCCGCGACGTGTTTGCTCCTGTCGGCGCCATGACGGTGGGGGAGATGTCCTCCACTTCGCTGGAGCACTGCCAGCGCTATGGCGCCCTCGATGGCTCCGAGCTCTCCATGGTGTTCAATTTCCACCATCTGAAGGTGGATTACCCCAACGGCGACAAGTGGACCAAGGCGCCGTTCGATTTCCTCGAACTCAAGCGCATCTTCAACCACTGGCAGAGCGGCATGCACGGCAAGGGGTGGTCGGCGCTGTTCTGGTGCAACCACGATCAGCCGCGCATCGTCTCCCGCTTCGGCGATGAGGGCGAGCATAGAGTCGTGGCCGCCAAGATGCTGGCCAGCACGCTGCACGGTTTGCAGGGCACCCCCTACATCTATCAGGGGGAGGAGATCGGCATGACCAACCCCGGCTATCAGCGCATCGATGACTATCAGGATGTGGAGAGCCGCAACATCTTCGCCATCAAGCAGGCCGAAGGGATGAGCGAGGCCGAGATCCTCGCCATTCTCGGTGCCAAGTCCCGCGACAACTCGCGCACCCCGATGCAGTGGAGCGCCGCCCCCAATGCCGGTTTCACCAGCGGGACGCCCTGGCTCAAGCCAGCCGCCAACTATTCCGGGATCAATGCCGAGGCGGCGCTGGCCGACCAGCACTCGGTGTTCTGGCACTATCGGGATCTCATCGCCCTTCGCAAGGCGCACCCCATCTTCACGCAGGGGGATTATCAGGAGCTGCTGACCGGGCACCCGCAGATCTGGGCCTATGCCCGCCGCGCCAACGGTCAGACCCTGCTGGTGGTGAGCAACTTCTACGGCGAGCCGGTGGAGTTTGCCTTGCCTGCCGAGCTGCAAAGCGGGCAAGGTCGGCTGCTGCTCGGCAACTACCCGGATAGCCCGGCCCAACCGCAATCGGGTATGCTGCGCCCTTATGAATCCCTGATCTGGCTGATGGAGTAGGTAATGGAGAAGGTGGTGCGTGGTGCCGAGTGGCAGAAGATGGTGGCGGGGGAGCCTTATGATGCGGGCGACCCCGAGCTGAAAGCGGCGCGCGAGCGCTGCCGCAGGCTCTATCACACCTTCAACACCAGCTGGCAGGAGAAACCGGCGCGGGATGCTTTGCTGCACGAGCTGCTCGGTAGCCGCGGCAACGAGTGTGCCATCAATCCGCCGTTCTTCTGCGACTATGGCGCCAACATCTTCGTCGGCGAGAACTTCTACGCCAACGTGGGTTGCACCATCCTCGACGTCTGTGAGGTGCACATCGGCGACAACGTACTGCTGGCGCCCGGGGTGCAGATCTACACCGCCGCTCACCCGGTGGCGGTGGCGCCGCGCATCAGGGGTGTCGAGTTCGGCAAGCCGGTACGGATCGGTCACAACGTCTGGATTGGTGGCAGTACGGTTATCTGCCCCGGCGTCACCATCGGTGACAACAGCGTCATCGGTGCCGGTTCGGTGGTGACCAAAGATGTGCCCGCCAATGTGGTGGCGGCCGGCAACCCCTGTCGGGTATTGCGGGCGATGACAGCGGAGGAGCTTGCGGGCTTCGAATAGGCATTTTCGAGGGGCTTGGTGGCGCTTTTTATCATTTATTTTTCAAATGATATGGCTTCCATCATTTGCTTATCGAATGGATGATGACCCCTCAAAACGCCCAGTTGGTGCGGTTTCGGGGCGATTTATCCCTTCCAGAGCATTCGCCCGATCGACATGCAACTGGGCCCCGGTTCGGATTATTGTCCATTGATTGCTCATGTCTGGCTGAGGGCGGCCGATACTCTTTGATGCAGGAGGTAACCTATGGACATATCCAGCTCTGCAAATGCGTCATTCGGTTCTGCGTTGATGGCGGCTAGTCTGGCCAAAAAACAGCAGACCCAAGAGGGCGAATCCGCACTGAAATTGCTGCAAACCGCAGCGCAATCCGCTCCGGCTGCGCCGACATCGGCCAGCGCTTCCCTCGGAAGCAATATCGATATCCGTGTCTGAGCGATAAAAAAGCCCCCATCTCTCGATGGGGGCTTTCTTTTTATTTGGCAGTTACCTGTCAGGCTCAGACCGGGAAAGGGGCTGGTGCCTCGAAGGTCATCCGCTCGCCGCTGCGGGGGTGGCTGATGGTCAGGCTGGCCGCATGCAGATAAAGGTGCGGTGCCGCCGCCAGCGCATCCGGGTTGGCGTAGAGGTTATCGCCGAGGATAGGGTGACCCAGCTCCAGCATATGAACCCGCAGCTGATGGGAGCGACCGGTAATCGGGGTCAGCTTGATCAGGCTGTTGCCGTTCTCCACCTTCAGCTTCTGCCACAGGGTCAGGGCATGGCGCCCCTCCTCATGGTCAACTTTCTGTTTCGGGCGGTTGGGCCAGTCGACGCAGAGCGGCAGGTCCACTTCACCCGCATCCTGTTCCGGTTCACCCCACACCCAGGCGAGGTAGTGCTTCTCGGTCTCCCGTTCGCGGAATTGCCGGCTCAGCTCCCGGTGGGAGTTGGGATTGAGCGGGATCACCAGCACGCCGGTGGTCGCCATGTCGAGGCGATGGGCGGCTGCCGCTTTGGGGTGTTGCTGCTTGACCCGATGGAGCACGCTGTCTTCATTCTCGGGGCCGCGCCCGGGGACGCTCAGCAGGCCAGTGGGCTTGTTGACCACCATGATGTCCTTGTCCTTGAACAGGATATCGAGCCAGGGTTCCAGGGGCGGTGAGTATACAAACATAGCGTCTCGCATCTTTGGTCAAAGCGGGGGCAAGCCCCCATCAGTTATGGGTTACCACGATAAAAGTGCATGGCAGCCAACTTGCGTTGGGTTTGGCCATTTCACCGTTTTATCAGTTATGGGTCACCACAATAAAGCGGATGGCATCCAGCTTGAGCTGGGTCTGGTCGATCAAGTGGTGCAATTCTGCCTGCAGATTGCGCAGATATTCCAGCTCGCTGTCGCGCACGTTCGGGTTGACCGCCTTGAGCGCCTCCAGACGATCGAGATCCTGTTGCAGGGTCTGCGCCATCTGGGCGCGGGCCTTGTCGACAATCCCGGCCTTCAGCTCTTCGGCAATCGCCTGGCCCTGGCCAATCAGACCGTGGATCACCGGCTGGGATGCAGTCACCAGCTTGCTGCCAAGGTGGCGGTTGACCGGCGTCAGCTGGCGGTTGAACGCATCGAACGCCACCTTCTCACCGAGATTGTTGCCGTTCTTGTCCATCAGCAGGCGGATCGGCGTCGGCGGCATGAAGCGGTAGAGCTGGGGATGGGCCGCAGACTCGGCAACGAAGATCAGCTCAAGCAGGATGGAGCCGATGGGCAGCGCCTTGTTCTTGAGCAGTGCTACCGAGGTGGCACCGATCTCGGAGCCCAGGATCAGGTCGATACCGCCGCGCATCATGGGGTGATCCCAGGAGAGCAGCGCCATGTCATCCCGCGACAAGGCGGTATTGCGATCGAAGGTGATGGTCATGCCGTCTTGCGGCAAGCCCGGGAAGCTGGAAACCAGCATGTGATCACCGGGAGTCAGCACCAGCGCGTTCTCACCTCTGTCGTCCTGATTGACGCCGATCTCGTCGAACATCTTGAGGGCGAAGGAGATCATGCCGGTGTCGTCATCTTCGGCGGCCAGCTTATCGACCAGCTGCTGGGCGGCGGCGCCACCGCTGGAGTGGATCTCCAGCAGGCGATCGCGGCCCTGTTCCAGCTTGGCCTTGAGCGGTTCGTGCAGTTCGCGGGTCTTGATTAGCAGGGCGTCGAGGGCCGCCTGATCGCCGGTGTTGGCGGCCAGTAGCTCGAACAGCTCTTCACGTACCGCTTCGAATACCGGGCGGGCAGTCGGGCAGGTCTGCTCGAACGCGTCCAGACCATCGTGATACCAGAGCAGCAGGGCGCGCTGGGCAGTCCCTTCCAGATAGGGAACGTGGATCTCGACGGTATTCTGCTGACCGATACGATCCAGTCGGCCGATACGCTGTTCCAGCAGATCCGGGTTGAGAGGCAGATCGAACAGCACCAGATGGCTGGCAAACTGGAAGTTGCGCCCTTCTGAGCCGATCTCGGAGCAGAGCAGCACCTGGGCGCCACCCTCTTGCTGGGCAAAATAGGCGGAGGCCTTGTCCCGCTCGAGGATCGACATCCCTTCGTGGAACACGGCACCACGGATCCCTTCACGGGTACGCAGCGCCTCTTCCAGCGCGATAGCGGTCGCCGCTTCGGAGCAGATCACCAGCACCTTCTGCTGGCGGGCTGAGAGTAGCAGCTCCAGCAACCATTCGACGCGCGGGTCGAACTGGGTCCAAGTGGCGTTGTCACCTTCGAACTGCTGGAAGATCTTCTCGGGATAGAGGTAGCGCAGGGCACGGGTCTGCAGATCGCCACCGTTGCCACCCATCATGCCCATCACCTTGATGGCAGTCTTGTACTGCTCCGGCAGCGGCATGGGGTAGACGTTGAGGTGACGCTCGGGGAAGCCCTGAATATTGGCGCGGCTGTTGCGGAACAGTACCCGGCCGGTGCCATGCTGATCCAGCAGCTTGGCGACCGCCTGCTGACGGGCGGCGGCATCGTTCAAGTCCAGCCCTTCCAGCTGGCTGGCGAGGATCTGTTTGGCTTCATCGCTCAGGGTCTCGCCATCCAGCAGCTCTTGCGCAGCGCTGGCGACCTGACCATAGGCCTGCTCCTCGGCGAGGAAGGCCTCGTAGTCGTAGAAACGCTCGGGATCGAGCAGGCGCAGACGGGCAAAGTGGCTCTGGTGGCCCAGCTGATCCGGGGTGGCGGTCAGCAGCAGCACGCCCGGCACCTGTTCGGCCAGCGCTTCCACCATTTCATAGGCACGGCTCGGCGCCTCTTCGCTCCACTCCAGATGGTGCGCTTCATCGACAACCAGCAGATCCCACTCGGCTTCCAGTACCTGCTCGAAGCGACGACGCTTCTTGCGCAGGAAATCGAGGCTGCAGATCACCAGCTGTTCGGTCTCGAAGGGGTTTTCCGCATCGGCGAACGCCTCGATGCAGCGCTCCTCGTCAAACAGGGAGAAGTGCAGGTTGAAGCGGCGCAGCATCTCGACCAGCCACTGATGCTGGAGCGTTTCGGGCAGCAGGATCAGCACCCGATGGGCGCGGCCGGAGAGCAGCTGCTGATGAATGATCATGCCCGCTTCGATGGTCTTGCCCAGACCCACCTCATCGGCCAGCAGTACGCGCGGGGCGTAGCGGTGACCCACCTCGTGGGCAATATAGAGCTGGTGCGGGATCAGGCTGACCCGGCCACCGGCCAGACCGCGGGTCGGATTGCGACGACGCTTGTGCTGGTTGACCAGCGCCTCGTAGCGCAGGGTAAAGCGGGACATCCGATCGATCTGACCGGCGAACAGGCGATCCTGCGGCTTGTTGAACTTGATAAAGTTGTTGAGAAACACTTCCTTGAGGACAACCGGCTCATCATTGTCGGTGCGAACACCTACATATATAAGCAGGCCATCTTTCTCCTGCACTTCGTCGACCGTCATGGTCCAGTCTTCGTGACTGGCAATCTGATCGCCCACATTGAAGCTGACCCGGGTCACCGGCGCCTCTTCTTTGGCATACATGCGGTTTTCACCGGTAGCCGGGAACAACAGGGTAACCATGCGTCCTTCAACAGCAACGACAGTCCCCAAACCAAGATCCGTCTCTGTATCACTAATCCAACGCTGGCCAAGTGCAAAAGGCATTAAACTCTCCAAAGCCCAAGAGTGTGTGAATCGCAAAGGGGCGCTATGTTACCCGAAGGAGTGACCTCGATCACCAAGGATATAGAGGGATGAGATCAAATCATGATGGCCCTGATTTGTCGCAGAAAAGGCACTAAAGAAGATAGACGTAGGCGACTGTGGTGGGGTATTTCGTGGAATAAACCATCGTTTCGAACAATAAGTAAGCGGTCGCGCAGAAAATACGAATTTAATGCAAAAACACCCTTGCCAACGTGATCAGGATCCCTATAATGCGCCTCCATCGACACGGC